>NZ_JABAIW010000008.1:0-102393 GCF_014231265.1 Clostridium sp. DJ247
TTTTAAGCAGAGAGCCAAAATCTGTGATTTTGTGCGAATCGGTTAAGCAGACATACAAAATCTGTGATTTTGATATGTTCGCTTACTCTGTGAGTACTCATCTGACGTAAGGAAGATGAGTTTCATATAAAATAAGAAGCTTTGATAAACTCGTACCTAAAAACACTTCACTAAGACTGATAAAAAAGTTTTTAAAAATGCCTTCAGTCTTGGCATCATATTCCTACGTATAAGTTAAATTTAAGCTATGGGTATCTATATATACTATTGAATTACATATTTTATTATAATTCATCTTCCATAGATAAGATAAAGTTAACTACCGCATAGATTCCATAATATAGTGCCTCATCTGAAACGTCAAATTTAGTAGAGTGAAGTGGATGTTGGCCTTTTAATCCATCACTTATGCCTAATCTAAAATGTACAGAAGGTACTTTTTCAGCAAAAAATGCAAAGTCTTCTGCGGCAAAGCTTCTCTCTAGGTCTAATACATTTTCCTTACCTAAAATTTTAGTAGTAGCATCTATAAATTTATCAGTAAGTGCCTTATCACTAATTAAAGGTGGGTATCCTGGATCAAAATTTACCTGAGATCCACACTTATATTTCTGTGCACATATATTAGCTGTATCTGTAATTTCTTGTATTAATTTTTTTCTTAAGTGGTTGTCAAAAGTTCTTAATGTCCCAAGTATTGTTGCATCATCTGCAATTACATTACAAGCATTCCCAGCATTTATTGAAGAAAAAGTAATAACAAATGGATTTAATGGATCATTTTCAATATTAATTTTTTGATTCATACTTTGTATAAAATCCAAGGCAGGATAAATAGGGTTTTTACATAAATACGGCATTGCTGCGTGACCGCCCTTGCCCTTAAAGTTTATAGCGAAATCATCTACAGATGCCATTGATGGTCCAGCAGTTACTTGAATTTTTCCAACTTCTACACCAGGCCATACATGAAATCCTATTATATTCTTTACTTTTGGATTTTCCAATACACCCCTATCAATCATAGGTGCAGCACCACCTATATCTTCTTCTCCAGGTTGAAATATAAACTTAATGCATTTACTAAATCCTATATTCTTTAAAACTAGTGCGCAGCCTAGCGCCACTGCCATATGATAATCATGTCCACAAGCATGAGAGACACCATTTACAGGTAATGCATCCATATCTGCTCTTATGGCCAAACATTCTTGCCCCTCATTAATTAATGCAACCACACCAGTTTCGAGTATCGTTTCAGTACTTATACCTAATTTATCTAAAAAGTTCTTTAATATTTCAGCTGTTTTAAATTCTTTAAAAGATAATTCTGCATTTTTGGAAAGCTCTTTTCTAATGTCAAATATAGTTTCCATGTTATCCCTTATAATTCTACATAAATCCATGTTAGTTCCCCCCTTGTATAATGAGCTATACTATTGAATAATTATTCACATTTTATCACTACTTTTTTTATTTTTCAATATCGTATATATAGATAACCACGCCCGAAATTTAACTTATACGTAGGCATATATTATCAATATTGAAGTCACATTTAAATATTTTTTTATTAGTCTTAGCGAAAATTTGAGCTTTAGACTAATTAAAAATATTTAACGTGGCGAAATATGGTAATATATCCGGTCGTATAAGTTATATTTGTGGCATGGTTATCTATATGAACTTAAAAGCTCTACTCTAAATTTAGAGTAGAGCTTTATGAATACCAAATTATTTTAATTTTATTAATAATTCACCTGACTTAACTTGTTTTCCTTCTTTAGCAAATATATTTTCAACTATTCCGGAAACTGGTGCTGTGATATTTGTTTCCATTTTCATAGCTTCTATTACTATTAGGCTTTGACCTTCTTTTACTGCATCACCTTCTGCTACTAGAACCTTTAATATAGTTCCTGGAATACTTGCGCCTATTTCCATTTTGTTATTAGGATCTGCTATAGCAGTGGATTCTTCAAGACTTATGGATCTTGCTGCACATTCTCTATCTTTTATCTTTACTTCTCTTCTATTACCATTTATCTCGAATTCAACACTTCTGTTTCCATGTGAATCCAGCTTGCCAATTTCAAGTAGTTGAACAATTAATGTCTTACCTTCTGCTATTTCGATTTCACTAGTTTCTCCTTCGTATAAGCCATGGAAGAATACATCACTTCCCATACGGCTTAAATCGCCATATTCTTTAAGTGATTCTAAATAACCTTCAAATACATCTGGATATAATGCATAGCTTAGTACATCCTTTTTAGTAGGCTTCATCTTATATTTTTGTGATAAATATTCTTCTATCTTATCAAAATCTTCATCTGGAAGCATTTCTCCTGGTCTACAAGTTATAGGCTCTTCTCCCTTTAGTACAAGTTTCTGAAGCTCTTGAGGGAAACCACCTTCTGGTTGACCCATCATTCCTTTAAAATAAGATACTACAGAATCTGGGAAGGCCATATTTGTTGCCTTTTCAAATATATTCTCAGGCGTTAAATCATTCTTAACCATAAATATAGCTAAGTCTCCTACCATTTTGGATGAAGGAGTAACCTTTACTATATCTCCAACCAAGAAATTTACTTTTCTATACATTTCTTTTACTTCATCAAATCTATGACCTAATCCAAAGCTTTCAGCCTGTGGTTTAAGATTAGAATATTGTCCTCCAGGTATTTCATATTTATATATTTCTGCAGTACCTGTAACTAATCCTGATTCAAATTTTGTGTACACAGGCCTTACTGAATCCCAGTAGTCTGATAACTTTTGAAGACCATCCAAGTCTATTCCAGTATCTCTGTCAGTATTCTTCAGAGATGCAACTACTGAGTTAAGAGCAGGTTGGCTAGTAAGTCCTGACATACTATTAAATGCTGTATCTACAATATCCACTCCAGCATGAGCAGCCATAAGAACTGTTGCAACACCATTACCAGTAGTATCATGTGTATGTAGGTGTATTGGAATAGATATTTCATCTTTTAGCGCTTTTATAAGTTTAACTGCAGCATAAGGTTTTAATAAAGCTGACATATCTTTTATACCAAGAATATGTGCACCAGTCTTTTCAATTTCCTTAGCTAATTTAACGTAATACTCTAATGTATACTTATCTCTACTTGTATCTAAAATATCTCCTGTATAGCATATACAAGCCTCTGCAACTTTACCTTGCTTTAATACTTCATCTATAGCTACTTCCATACCCTTTAGCCAGTTTAAAGAGTCGAATATTCTAAATACATCGATTCCTGAATCTGCTGATTCTTTTATAAATTCTCTTATTACGTTATCTGGATAGTTCTTATATCCTACTGCATTTGCTCCTCTAATAAGCATTTGGAATAATACATTAGGTATTCTTCTTCTTAATTCCTTAAGTCTTTCCCAAGGAGATTCATTTAGGAATCTGTATGCAACATCAAAAGTTGCTCCTCCCCACATTTCCATTGAGAATAAATCTTTTCCTAAAACAGATTGAGCCTGAGCAATTTTAATCATATCTCTTGTTCTTAATCTAGTAGCCATTAAGGATTGGTGAGCATCTCTCATTGTTGTATCTGTTAACAATAATTTATTTTGTTCTTTTATCCATTTAACTAGCCCAGCTGCTCCCTGCTCATCTAAAATTTGTTTCGTACCACTTAAATCTCCCACTGCCTTTACTTTTGGAACTAAAGGTACATCAAATTCTGTCTTTTCACCATGAGTTTCATTTACTACTTTTTCACCTATGAATTTAAGTATTCTTAACTCTTCGTCTGCTCTTGGTGATATATCAAACAGTGATGGATTATCAGCTATAAAATTAGTATCGCACTCACCCTTTGCGAATTGTTCGTGATTTAACACATTTATTAAAAAGTCGATATTTGTCTTAACTCCAGAAATTTCCATTTCCTTTATTGAACGTATAGACTTTCTTATAGCATCTTGGAATGTTCTAGAATATGATGTAGTTTTAACTAAAAGACTGTCATAGTATGGACTTATAACTGCACCAGCAAATCCATTACCTCCATCTAATCTTATACCAAAACCCGAACCAGTTCTATATACATCAATTTTTCCTGTATCAGGTGCAAAATTATTTGAAGGATCTTCAGTAGTTATTCTACACTGAATTGCATATCCTCTTATTTTTATATCCTCTTGCTTACCTATTCCTAATTCTTTTGATCCTAGTTCATAACCTTCAGCGATTAATATTTGACTTTGAACAATATCAATACCAGTAACCATTTCTGTTATTGTATGTTCAACTTGAACTCTAGGATTCATTTCTATAAAGTAGTGATCTCCGTTTTTATCTAAAAGGAATTCCAATGTTCCAGCACTTCTATATCCAACTAAATTTGCTATTTTTAGAGCGTCTTCACATATAGCATTTCTTTTTTCATCTGAAAGAGCTACTGCTGGAGTAATTTCTATAACCTTCTGATGTCTTCTTTGTATAGAACAGTCTCTTTCATATAAATGTACTACATTACCATGCTTGTCACCAAGTACTTGCACTTCTATGTGCTTCGGTTTTTCTAGATATTTTTCAATGAATATATCATCAATACCAAAAGCCTTTTTAGCTTCATTTTTTGCACTTCTGTACGCTTGTACTAATTCCTCTTCATGGGTTACAATTCTCATACCCCTTCCGCCACCGCCGGCAGCAGCTTTTAACATAACAGGGTACCCACAGATTTTAGCAAATTCTACTGCTTCTTCCTCTGATTGTATTGGCTTTTCAACTCCAGGAATAGTTGCTACTCCTGCCTTTTTTGCTACAATTTTCGACTTAATTTTATCTCCCAGTTGATCCATCATTTCAGCAGTTGGTCCTATGAATTCTATGCCAGCTTCTTCACATTTTCTTGCAAATTCCGTATTTTCGGACAAAAATCCATAACCAGGATGTATTGCATCTACACCTTTTTTTAGTGCAAGACTTATTATTTCGTCAATATTCAAATAGGCCTCTACAGGTCCTTTATTCTTTCCTATTAAGTAAGCTTCATCAGCCTTTGTTCTAAAAAGCGAACGCTTATCTTCATCAGAGTATATAGCTACAGTTCTAATACCTAGTTCTTGACAGGCCCTAAATATTCTTATTGCAATTTCCCCTCTATTGGCCACAAGAACTCTTTTAAATTTTTTAATCAAATTATTCAGCCCCTTTTTATAAAATTACTGCATATTAATTAATTTGCAACTATGATTGCTAAGTCTTAATATTATTATTATATATAAGTATTAAAATTATTTCAATTGCATTGTTTTTTTATTTTACTTGCATTTATTTGTAAATGGTTTCTACTAAAAAGCTAAGTATATTATTTATTTTACTACAAAATATCATTCATATTATATTTTGCACATTTATATAGTTACTAAAAAATGCAACTTTTTTATCAATATACAATCACAATAGCCATACAATATTATATATAACATTATCAATTTTGTAAATATATGATGTTTCGTGTTTCTTACTGTAGGGTTCAAGAGCAGCAACTTAACTTATACCTGGTATATATCACCATACTTCCTCATAATAAATATAAAACAAAAATTACCTAAGCATTAAATCTTAGGTAATTTTTTCTATCTTTCTCCGAGCTTTAAATTTGGTATAGCATTTAAAGTCAATGAAGCTATATTCCCTCTTAAGTACTCAAAATAAGCTGCACTTCCAATCATAGCTGCATTATCAGTACACAACTCAAATTTGGGAAAAAGTACATTTATATCATTATTTTTTCCAGCCTCTATAAGAGCTGCTCTGAGACATGTATTAGATGCTACGCCTCCTGCTACAGCAACTTTATTAACTCCTTTTAATTTGCAAGCTTTCATAGTGTTATCTACTAGAAAACTTACTACTGCCTTTTGGAAAGATGCCGCAACATCAGCGGTGTTAACACTTTCATTTTTCATCTCCATTTGATTTAAGTAGTTAAGTACAGCAGATTTAACACCACTAAAAGAAAAATCTAAAGATTTATCATCATGAAAATTTGCTCTAGGAAATTTTATAGCATTTTCATCTCCTTCTTTAGCAATTTTATCTATTTTAGGTCCGCCTGGATAACCTAGTCCTATAGCCCTTGCTACTTTATCATAGGCCTCTCCAGCTGCATCATCTCTTGTTTGACCAAGCACCTCAAATTTGCCATAGTCCTCCATATACACTATAAAAGTATGTCCTCCAGATACTACAAGACATACAAAGGGTGGTTCTAATTCTTTGTATTCTATAAAATTAGCACTTATGTGACCTTCTATATGGTTTACACCTATTAAAGGCTTTCCTAATGCATAAGCCAACCCCTTTGCATATTGAAGACCTACCAGCAATGCTCCAACTAATCCAGGACCATATGTTACGCCAATAACATCTATATCACTAAAGTTTAAACCAGCTCTATCTAAAGCTTCTTGTACAACCGCAGCTATAGCTTCTACATGTTTTCTAGATGCTACTTCAGGAACTACCCCACCAAATTTAGTATGTATATCTATCTGAGAAGAAATTATATTCGATAAAACTTCTCTTCCATTAACTACTACTGCCGCCGATGTTTCATCACAACTTGACTCAATAGCAAGTACTTTTATATCTTTACACATGGATTTTACCTCACTTCATTTTTATTAAAAATACTAGAAATAATTATACTTTATCCGAAAATTATAATCAATGCTCCACCTTTATTCAACTGACTACACACTATATATAATAATTTATTGTGATATAATTATACTTATCAATAATTTAGCTATATAGATAACTACAACTTAAATTTAACTTATACGTAGGAATATGCTGCCAAAACTGATGGCACATTTAAAAACGTTTTTATCAGTCTTAGTGAAGTGTTTATGAAAATCTTAGAAGCTTTCAACCAGCGACTTATCAATGGTAATTGATAAGTTGGTCCGGACTGAGGTACGAGTTTATCAAAGGTTCTTATAAATTTATAATGAAACTACTCTTCCTTACGTCAGAGTAGTAAGCGATTCGCACAAAATCACAGATTTTGGCTCTCTGCTTAAACACGAACTTTAGACTGATTAAAAGTTTTTAACCTGCCGAAGTTTGGCAGCATATTCGGTCGTGTAAGTTAAATTTCGGGCATGATTATATATAGGTTTCAAGTTTGAGATCAGTTTCTATAAAGGAGTACATTATGAACAATACATATGCAAAAGTTATAGTAAAAGGTTCCCCCATATCAAAATCCAATTTTAAACTTTTCAACATAAACGGAAGAGCTATTTTACCTTACAATTCAGGTAAATATCATGATAGATATGCTTTATACGAGGAAGAAATTGCCTATGAAACCAGAAGCCAAAACCCTGGCATAGTATTGAGTGAGTCTCTTATTGCTATACTTAAAGTATATTATAAAAGCAAAAAAAGACATCCGGATACCAATAATATTACTAAAAGTATATTCGATGGTATTGAAAAAAGTGGTCTTATAGTTAATGATGCACAGATTAGAAGAATTATAGTAGAAGAGTTTTACGACGAAGAAAACCCTAGATTTGAATTAGAGCTTTTTGGAGAAAGTACCTATGAAATAGACTATGAAATACGCAAAAAGCCTATAAAAGACACCCCCTTAGAGTATTCTCCTCCCTCAAATAAAAAGAGAAGTTTACCTTCTTCAGAGAAAATTGTTAAAACATCTATAACTACGAAGGAATTTCATTGCGAAATATGTAACAAAGCAGTTCAAAAAAATGACCTAGTCACAGCAAACAAGGGCGCAACTTTCATCTGTAAGAACTGCCTAAAGAACTTATTTTAGGATAAAGACAAGCCTCACCGTTCTTACTTCTTTTTGACGCCCTTCGCTTGGCGCGCCCAGGAAGTCCTTGCTTGGAGAAGTAACAGTTACCCTATTGGGGAACTTGCTGCTGTCGTAACAATCAAGTTTCACATTAGCAAGAATACTCATGCTGCATATATTATAATAGAGGAATTAAGTTTCTTCGATTTATAGAAAGCAATAATTCTTATGCGTTCTAAACTCATGTTTCTAAATTGAAGATTCCAATAAACACTTAGTACAGTGTAAGAACATTTATGCTTTCTATTTAATAACAAAATGATAAAAAGGTGGCGAACTTATGGAAAATGTATATGATTCCCAAGGTAGGCTTTATGGTTATGTTGATGAAAATGTAATTTATGACGAATTTAACAATGTCGCAGGTTATACTGATGGTTCAATGGTTTACGACCAATATTATACCCCTTTGGCATATGTAAGTAACGGATTAGTTTATACAATGGATGGTACACCTGTGGGTTATTACGAAGGCTATCATTTATACGATATGGCTGGAAACTATATTGGATATGGAAATCAAGGCTTTCGTGGACTACTTGGAGCTATCCTTCTCCTATTACTCCTTAGGCGTTTTTTCATACGCAGATTCTAGCCGATAAGCTGGGAATGGTGGTAAAGCCATCTTTTCCTGCTGCAAAATAACTATCTATAATATAAATAAATATAAATCTTGCTTTTTATAATATATCTTATTTTCACCCGAATTATTTATGAACTCAAATCTCATGGTTATTGTATAGAAAACGGGACATTTCTATACAACTAAAGTACTATTTTAGCTTGTATTATTTACAAAAGGCCCGGATATTTATCCGGGTTTATATATTTTAGGTAACATATATTGAATCAACAATGTATCTTTCTTTTTTACTAAATCTTGATTTATAGATTACTTAACAATTAAATTAAAAAGTATTTAACCTGACGAAGGATTGGCAACATATCCGGTCGTATAAGTTAAATTCCCACGGTATACTATATCTAAACTTATTTAAAAAACTCGTCAATTATTTTTTCAGCCATTCTTTTTTGTATATTAGCCTTTAACACTAAGGAAATTACAATCATAATTAGTTTACTTATATCTTTATGCTCTTCAAAGTTATCCTCTTCTCCTAACTCTTGCTTTATATGATTTATAAAATTCTCTTGAAACTCATGATTAAATTTTTCTGTTTCACTTTTTTCTATAGCCAAAAATGTATTATAAATATACTCCAAGTCTTTATCATGATTTTCTCCCGAATTTATAGACTGAACCAGTGGTGAAAACAAATCATGTATATCATTTATAGAAATTATTTGCTTTAAATAATAAGTTAGAATAATAAGTATCATATGTTGTTTTGAGTACTTCTTTTTTTTAGGAGGCATTAATATACCTGCCTTTGTGTAGTTATTAATCATAGTTTTTGTTAACGATGCATCTTCTAAATCCCTTTTTATGTATGAAAACTTTTCATCTATGAATGTAGTTATCTGATCCATATATAAATCTATATCTGGTATATTTGAAAGCTTTAATTGTTCAAAAGAACAAAGATCCTCTAATAATTTTGCTAACTTTTTCTCGTCCATTTTATTATAAATCCTCCTAAGATTTTAGTCTCTTCTTTAGTGTAAGTTTTTCTTTACATACTCAGCAGCACCTTTTCCAACAGCATAACTTCCAATAGCAGCATCATCTACCAAATCATAAATATGAAGTAAATTGCCACAAGCAAAGATACCTTCTAGATTAGTTTCGAATTCCTTGTTAACCTCAGGCCCACCCGTTGTGCGAGATATGTTAACTCCTGCTTTTCTAGAAAGTTCATTCTCTGGAGTCAATCCAACGGAAAGAATCAATGTATCACAAGCTATAAATTCTTCTGTACCCTTTATTACTTCTTTATCTTCATCAACAGATGCTATAGTTACTCCTTCAACTCTTTCTTCTCCTTTAATATCTATCACTGTAGAACTTAGCCTTAAAGGAATATTGAAATCATCTAAGCACTGAATCAAGTTTTTCCTAGTACCAGCAATCTGTGGCATAAGTTCTACTACTGCTCTAACCTTAGCCCCTTCAAGAGTCATTCTTCTTGCCATTGTAAGACCTATATCTCCTGATCCTAAAATAACAATTTCAGTTCCAGGCATATAACCTTGAATGTTAACAAACCTTTGTGCTGCTCCAGCAGTGTATATTCCTGCACATCTACTTGCTGGTATATTTATAGCTGACCTTGCGGTTTCTCTACATCCTGTGGCTAGAACTACGGACTTAGCTTTTACTTCTAAAATTCCATCTTCTTGATTCACTGAATATATAATTTTATCTGGATTTAAATCAAGTACCATAGTATCTAATTTATATTCTATTTTCATGTCTATAACTTTATCTATCAATCTTTGAGCATATTCTGGACCAGTTAAATCCTCTTTAAAAGTACGAATTCCAAACCCATTATGAATGCATTGATTTAATACTCCTCCTAGTTGACTTTCTCTTTCAAGAATTAGTATATTATCTATACCATTTTCTTTTGCGGCAATTGCAGCTGTAAGACCTGCGGGACCTCCACCAATTATTACTACGTCATAATTCTCCATTAATCTTAACCTCCAAATTTTACAGTTAGCCTTTCTGAACATTTTTATGTCATTATATAAACTCTTATAATTTTGGAAATGTTACTTTGTTTAATATCTATATACATTAGTTTTCTCTGTTATTAACTATATTATATAATATACTAAATCTTGAAAGCAAAAAGAACCAAAATTTAAAGCATACTATGTATACCTTAACTTGGCTCATATAACTCCAAACTAATTTATGAATATTATAAACTTACTAAATAAATTTACAATAATATAATTATAGGTTATTTTGCATCCTACATGCCTTTATAACATGCTTTGCTAGTATGGAAGTAGTTACTGCTCCGACCCCACCTGGCACTGGTGTTATCATTGAAGCTTTTTCTACACAATCATCTGTGTCTGCATCACCACAAAGGTTGCCGTTTTCATCTACATTTATACCTACATCCACTACCACGGCTCCTTCTTTCACGTATTTTGAATCAATCATTTTAGCTTTACCTATACCAACTACTAATATATCTGCTTCTGATGTTACTTTATGCATACTTTCTGTTCTTGAATGGCAGATGGTAACTGTAGCATTTTCATTCAACAGCAACATGGATACAGGTTTCCCAACTACCATAGATCTTCCTATAACTGCAGCTTTCTTTCCTGATATAGGTACATCATAATGTTTTAATATTTCAATAACTGCTGATGGAGTACAAGGTGCAAAACCTGTAGCATCACTTTCCATTATCTTAGCTACGTTAACAGGGCTAAAACAATCTACATCTTTTTCTGGTACAATTATGTATTTAATGGTACTTTCATCTAGTTGTTTTGGAAATGGTCTGAAAATTAATATACCATTAGTAGTCTTATCTTCATTTATTTTTCTTAATTCATCTATAAATTCATCTTGTGATATATCTACTGGAAACTCTTTGACTTCTGTTAAAATTCCTATTTGTTCGCATCTTTTTAATGCTCCTCTTTCATAGGCAAGGTCACTTCCATTTGCTCCAACTCTAACTATAGTTAACTTTGGAGTAATTCCCTTCTCTCTTAATTCTGACGTTTCTTTAGTTAAAATCTCAGTTATAGCATCTGCAACTGGTTTACCTTTTATTAATTGAGCCATACTTAAATTCTCCTTTGTATATAAATAATACTTATTTTACACTATAGATAACCATGCCCGAAATTTAACTTATACGACCGGATATATTACCATGTTTCATCACGTTAAATATTTTTAATTAGTCTAAAGCTCAAATTTTCGCTAAGACTAATAAAAAAATATTAGATGTAGCTTCAATATTGGTAATATATCTCTACGTATAAGTTAAATTTAAGTTGTGGTTATCTATATAAGGTTCTTAGGTTTTCTTAAATACAAACTTTAGACTGATAAAGTTTGGCAACATAATGCAATCTTCAATACTTCTACGCAAGCTCCATCTGAATTAAGTTTTACTTTAACTATGTTTATTTTGACAAAGCCTTTATAACTTTTTCATATACTGTATCAACAACTTTGATACCATCCTCTACTAAAGGTTCGGTTTCAGTTTTTACTTTATCAATATATGACTTATCTTTAATGGAATTTATATTTATTATTACATTTAACTGAGCTCCCAAAATTGCAGCTCTCAAACATTGCACTCCAACGCCTACATCACTTATAGCCAGCTTTGAACAGTTATCTACTAAAGCTTCATGTAATTTTATTGATTCATAAGCTAACTTTACAATGGAGATAGGCACTTCACATGCTTGTTTCAAACATTGTTCTAAAGTCTCTTCTTTTAATAACTTTTCTTCTTCAGTTTCTGCTTTCATTCCATAAGCCTTTGATAAAGGTAGAAAACATTCTGCATCTGCATCTATCATTTTTAAAAGCTCTGATTGCAGCTGGCCAGCTCTGTTAAGTATGCCTTTTACCTTTTCTTCATATTCAGCGAACTTTTTCTTTCCTATGGTTAAGTTACAAACCATACTTCCAAGTGCCATACCTATGGCACCTGTCAGAGCTGCTGCACCACCACCACCTGGCACTGCTGCTTTAGATCCAAGCTCTTCTATAAATTCTGTACAACTTTTATCTGCTAGCTTCATTAAAATTTCCTCCCAAGAACTTAGAATAAGCCACTTATTACTCCATTTTCGTCTACATCAATTCTCTCAGCAGCTGGAACCTTAGGAAGTCCTGGCATCTTCATTATAGAACCAGTTATAGCCACCACAAAACCCGCTCCTGCTGAAACTGTAACCTGTCTTACAGTTATATTAAAGCCTGTTGGTCTTCCAAGCTTTGTTTGATCGTCAGTTAAAGAATACTGAGTTTTTGCCATACATATCGGAGTTTCACCGAATCCATTCTTTTCTATTTCATTTATTTCTTTATTTGCTTGATCAGTAAATATAACATCATCAGCACCATAAATTCTTTGAGCTATAGTTTTTATTTTTTCTCTTATAGGTAGTTTCACATCATATAAGAATTCAAAGTTGCTTTCATTACTTTCTATAAGCCTTAATACTTCATTAGCGACTTCTACCCCGCCTTCGCCGCCTTTTTCCCAAACTTCAGATAACTTAACATTTACTCCAAGCTCTTTACATTTATCCTCAACAAGCTTTAGTTCTGCAGCTGTATCTGTTGGGAACTTATTTATTGCCACCACTGCTGGTAATTTGAATACTTTAGTTATGTTCTCAACATGTTTTAATAGGTTTGGAAGTCCTTTTTCAAGGGCTTCTAGATTTTCATTGTTTAATTCAGGCTTAGGAACTCCACCATTATATTTTAATGCTCTAACTGTAGCAACTATAACCACAGCATCTGGTTTTAATCCCGCCATTCTACACTTAATATCTATGAATTTTTCTGCTCCAAGATCAGCACCAAATCCTGCTTCTGTAACTACATAATCTGTAAAATGTGAAGCCATTCTAGTAGCCATTATTGAGTTACATCCATGAGCAATATTTGCAAATGGTCCCCCATGTACAAAAGCTGGCGTTCCTTCAAGGGTTTGAACAAGATTTGGCTTTAATGCATCTTTAAGTAATGCAGCTATAGCTCCTTGAGCATTAAGCTGACCAGCTGTTATTGGCTCTCCAGCTCTACTGTAGCCGATTACTATTTTAGCTAGCTTCTCCTTTAACTCACTTATATCATTTGATAGGCAGAATATAGCCATTATTTCTGATGCAACAGTAATATCAAAACCATCTTCTCTCGGCATTCCATTTACTTTTCCACCCATACCATCTACTATAAATCTTAATTGTCTATCGTTCATATCAACACATCTTCTCCAAACAACTCTTCTTGGATCTATATCTAATGTATTTCCTTGAAAAATATGATTATCAATCATAGCTGCTAGTAGATTATTAGCTGCTCCTATTGCATGGATATCCCCTGTAAAGTGAAGATTTATATCTTCCATAGGAACTACTTGAGCATATCCACCACCTGCTGCTCCACCTTTCATTCCAAATACTGGTCCTAGAGATGGCTCTCTCAACGCAACCGCAGTGCTTTTTCCAAGTTTTGATAAGGCATCAGCAAGACCTATAGATGTAGTTGTTTTTCCTTCTCCCGCTGGAGTTGGGTTAATTGCCGTACATAATATAAGTTTTCCTTTTTTTCCTTCTGTTTTCTTTAAAAGATTATAATCGATCTTAGCCTTATGCTTTCCATAAAGCTCAATATCATCTTCTGTAATCCCTAATTTTTCAGCTATTCTTCTTATATCCTGCATTTCGCATTGTTGTGCTATTTCTATATCAGATTTAAATGTCATTTAAAATACCTCCGTGTCTAGTTTTTCTTTATTTTTCTAATTTTATCTACAGATTTTTTGCTGCAATCACAAGCACTTTTATTAATTCTACCAGACCTTGCAGCAACTTATCAATGATGAATAAATTCAATATAAACATCTTTGTTTATATTTCTAAAAATATATTCTTTATTCTATATATTCTTTATTTTAATATGTACACCTCCTCTTTATTGGTATAATCGCATAAATATACTATAACATCAACTAGCAGATTTCTCAAAATAATAACGTTAATTTAATCGTTATTAATTCAAGATTATTTTTAACTCTTTCTATATTCCTAATTTTACGTTTTTCATTATAGAATAGTACCATATTATATATATTTTTTACAATATAATACTATAAATATTAAATATAAAAAAATGTCATACATCATCAAAATTCGATAATATATGACATCGTTTTATAACTCTTGTATATCTGCCCTTTTAAAATTCACTTTTACACTAATGATTAAAGTTCCTGATAAAATTAAAATACACCCTATAAGAGTTCTTCCTGTAAGCCTGTCTCCGATTAATGTAGAAAAAAATGCACCAAAAACCGGTTCTGCTAAATATATAATAGCAGCATGAGTTGGGTTTATATAGGGCTGCATTGCATTTTGCACACACATTGCAATTGCTGTACTAAAAATTGCAGTAAAAAGAATTGCTCCCACAATAACTGCATTAAAATTTATTTGAAGCTTTTCCACTCCTATAGCTGGAATAAAACTAAAAAGCCCTACTACAAATAATTCTAAAGCAGTTAGTACCCCTGCATCAACATTTCCCCCATACCTATCTACTAATATAATCTGAGCAGCAAAAGCTACTGCTCCTAGCAAAGTTAAAAAATCACCAAAATTAATGCCCATACGTCCATTTATTGACATGATTCCTAAACCTAAAATGGATAACACAATTCCTATAATAGTCTTTAAATCTGGAATTTGTTTGAAAAAAAGCGCTAAAATTACAGGGACAAATACTGCATTTAATCCAGTAATAAACCCAGACTTACTTGGAGTAGTATAAATAATTCCTACTACTTGAAATATGGTGCCAATGAGTAGAGCAACACCAATATATACTGCCGCTTTTATTGTTTTTTTATCTACATTCCTAAATTTTTTATAAAATATTGCTGCTAAAATTAAAGCTGCTAATGTGTTTCTAATAGCAATAAAAGAAAATGGCGGTATACTTTTTAAAGCAACACTCATAATCGGAAAACTCATTCCCCAAAACACCGTAATTCCAAGTAAAGATAAATCTGCTTTTAATTCCTTTGTCATTTTTGCCTCCCTTAACACTAACTTAATGTTCTTGCGCTCCATCTTTCCGAAGAACACATAGTTGCATAGAACTCTCTTTTCAAGCTATCTTCAATTGAAATAAGCTCTACAAAATGAGAAATAGCATTGCAGTTTTTTTATATTTATTATATCATCTTATCCTACATATTCAATTAAAGATAAACACTTTAGATTTATCTTTAATTCGGCAAGTAAAGGTTAACATAAAAGCAAAATTTAATAATAAAGAGGAAAGGCTATCTTACGTCATTTGAGAAAATAATAAAAGCGGTGTTTGTCAAGAGGGTTGTCGCATGGGCTTAAAAATTTTAGTATGATGATTCTCTTTTTTTATATTTTTAAATTATGTAATAATATTACAGTGAATTAGAAAGCACTAATCTATAAGCTTAAAATGAACTTTTTAAAATTTTAGAGACATTTTTTCTTTATTTCCTCTTTAATTTCATCCGTAGGATTTAAGGCTACCTTATTATCTAGATTCCAATTTCGTATTCCTTTGTTAAATCTTTGAGGATTTAGTTTCCTTGCAGTTTCATATACTTTTTTCCTGTTATTCATTATTATCTCAGTTTGTCCGTTATGTCTACTATTAGGTGTTAGGAATTTTAATCCACGGTGGTAGTGTTTATTGTTATACCAATCAACAAATGTACATACCCATTCTCTTGCTGTTTCTAAGGTTTTAAAGCCATCCTGTGGATATCCTGGCCTATATTTCAAGGTTTTAAAATGCGCCTCTGAAAATGGGTTATCGTTACTCACTCTTGGTCTTGAATAAGAGGATAGTACCCCCATTACTTCTAGCTTAGATTTAAGTGTATAGGACTTCATTGGCGCTCCGTTATCTGAGTGAAGAACTATTGGCTTACCTTTAGCCTTTTCGGCTAATAGTGCTCTTTCTACTAGTTCTGCAGCCAATTCTCCATTTTCTTCTGTCCACACTTCCCAAGCCACAATTTTTCTACTGTATATATCAATAATCATATATAGTTTATAGTAAATACCTCTAGTGTAGGTATTTAGCCAAGTTATATCCCAAGTCCAAACTTCATTTGGTCCAGTAGCTATATGAGTAGTAGGAATTTTAACCTTTTCTGGTGACTTAGTATTGCCTCTATGGTGTTGCAAATTCTCTTTTCTAAGTATTCTATAGAATGTAGATTCTGAAGCTATATAAATGCCTCTATCAGCGAGTGCAGGCACTATTTGAGAAGGTGGTAAATCTGCAAATTCAGACTTATTAACAATGTTTAAAATACTTTGATATTCTTGTTTGTTTAACTTATTCTTAGGTTCTGGTCGGATGGCTGTTTTTCTTCCATCTTCCCTTAGATAACCATCTTTACACCATCTCTCATAAGTGCGTTTGCTAATTCCGGCTGTTTCACAAGCAGGAATTAATCTTGCTCCATTAGCACTAGATTCCCTAACTAATTCAACTATTTGTTGGCGATCTTCAAGGCTTATTAATCTTCCTCTTGCTCCCCGAAAATCGCATTTAACTTTTTTCTGAGCACCAACAATGCTGTTGTTTCAGCTAATGCTTTATCCTTTATCCTAAGCTCCTTAGATAATTCTTTTGTCTTCTTTTTTTCTTCATTTAGTTCCACTAAAATGTCAGTATTATCTTGCTTATTTCCATCATTTGCTGCTACGCAGCTAGCACGCCACTATTTAACTTCTTCAACGTAGTAACCATGTTCTCTACAATATTTTGATAGTTCTATTTCAGACAAAGTGTATGTCTCCCATAACTATAATAAACTTTTCTTTAGTTGAGATTCTATTTTTAGATTTAACTTGTTTTTTACTAGCAGCACCACCTGTGGCTTTTGATTTCCATGTCGCTAGTGTAGATGTGCTTATTCCTGTTTCTATTGATAAATCCGTTGGAGAACAATTCTCTGGAGGTAACATTCTTGCTACTAATACTTCTTTTTCTTCTATAGTATATTTTCTATTATTCTTATTATTTTTTGTCATAGGGTAATCTCTCCTTAATATATATCTATTCGAGAATATCACCTTTTCTTTCCTACGACAACTATTTTACCACCCATTTACCACCCAAGGATATTACTATTAGAGTAGGTGGATCTGGTGATGTCAAAGTTGAGAAGTTCGAGCATATAAAAAGTTATGAGTTACCTCCAAACTATGAAAACATTAACAATTCAAAAATCTAAAATAACAGACCAAAGAAAATAAGGACAGTCACAATGGATTGAGCCAATCCTCTCGGCTCTTCCAAAGTATCTGTCCTTCTTTTTTATGCTTTATATATAGCATTTGCAATATAATGATGATATTGTTTTGTAACACAACTGTGTAGAATATTGTGGAATAATTAATTTTGATCTGCTTATTATTTTAGTTGTATAGTTATTTGAAATGTATGATATTTATAAAAATTATGGTATTTATTTGAAGTATTATATTGACATTATATGGTGCATAACATATAATCTAATTAAGTTATTATAAGTTATAACTTATAATATATAATAAAAATTTAAGGTTATATAAAAGGAGGCATAATATTGAAATTAATTTTACGAAAGAATGATAGTTCAACAAGTTTGTTGCTATTTATCTATAATATCTACATGACTAAAACAACTAAAGATTATATAAAACTATCAAGCCTAATTGAAATTATGAAAGTGTTCGGAAAGAATGAAACCGCAACAAGAATGGCCCTTTCAAGAGCTACAAAAGCAGGATTGCTCACAAACAGCAAAAAAGATAATGAAGTAAACTATGCTCTAACTCTTGACGGGAGAAAATTTAATTTACTTTGGGACGAAGGAGTTATGAATTTTTGGAAAAGGTATCAATTTAGGAACTCTAAGTCAGATAGTAAGTGGTACTTAATAAATGTTGAATTCAAAGGAAATAACAAAGACAGTAAAGTAGAAGTCATAGATAAACTTCAACAGTATGGATTTGCACAGATAAATACTAATTCATGGTTATCACCTTATCACCAATATGAAGAAGTCTGGAAACTTGTTGAAAAATATAACCTTGTTGAGGAAGTAGTAGAAACTTACGGTGAAATGAAAATTCATAAGGATATGGATAAGTTTTTAGATGATGTTTATGGTATAAAAAAGCTCAAATCATTATATCAGCACTTTATAGATACCTACAGTAGTAAATTAGTAGAGGTAAAACAGATATATAAAGAACAAAACTTTGTAAGTAACGGATTAGCACTTCCTATTCTTCATAAACTCGGCTGGAGCTTCTTTAATATAGCATCAGATGATGCCGTACTACCAAAACAGATACTTCCTGAATGGGAAGGAGATAAAGCCGCCCTAGTAATGAGGGAATTAAGAGAAATACTCTTAGAAGCGGTGTATAAATATCTTGAAAAATTTGATTAATAAGTAGGAGGAGTAAGTTTTATGGATTCAATAAATATGTTAAACTATTTATCTATGGTTTCAAATAAAAATATATTTCTGAATATCTGTATGCACCTTCTGGTAGTATTTGCTATCGTTTCTGTATATCTTTTAAAAAATATTAAAGCAAAAAAATATATTTTCAATGGGACAGTATTGGTATTGCTTCTCTCTGTAACAATTAATGCAGTAGTTTATGGCAATCCTTTTCACGCAGTTACATTCGGCATACTTACAGTTATTCTAACGGTCACACTCATAGAACAATACAACGGTTAAAAAAATAAAAAGAGCTGGCAAACACTTACCAACTCTTTAGACCCTTGAAAATATTACTGTTATACCCACAGTAAAACTTTGGCAGGGGCAGCAGGAATCGAACCCGCAACCAACGGTTTTGGAGTGCGTAATTTACCATTAAGTACATGTTAGTATGATTGTAAAAGCATTGGTATTACTGTGTTTTATGAAACAATATCCAAGTATAGTTAAGTATTTATGGGGACGTTTTTATTAAATGTGCCCCCAATATGTCCCCAACTTTATATTTAATTACTATAACTTATTAACTATGTATATTTGACACAACTGTATATATTTTGCAATAATAGTATTATTATATTTTAAGGGGGAATAAATATGAAACTATTAAGAAAGGTAACTCTAATTTTAATGTTAGTACTACTTACACTAACATTAGTTGCATGTGGTCCTAAACCAGATGAGACAGTCAAAAATTTCTTTGATGCCGTAAAAAAAGCTGATTTCAACACTATGTCTACATATGTAAAAAAAGATGCTAATAAAGACAAATTTACATTTGAAGATGCAAATCAAGAAAAAATAATAAAATCTACTTTTTCAAAAGTTAGCTATGAAATTGTTTCTTCAAAAATAGATGGTAATAATGCGACAGTAAAAGCAAAAGTTACTTCACTAGACTTACCAAGAATATATGGTAAAGTTGTAAGCGAAACACTGCCAACTTTAATGGCAGCTGCATTTGCTAATAAAGCTGATGATGCTAAATCTCAACTTATGCAATCATTTATGAATGCATTGAACGAC
This sequence comes from Clostridium sp. DJ247, assembly GCF_014231265.1. Taxonomy (NCBI): domain Bacteria; kingdom Bacillati; phylum Bacillota; class Clostridia; order Eubacteriales; family Clostridiaceae; genus Clostridium; species Clostridium sp. DJ247. The sequence goes on from NZ_JABAIW010000008.1 coordinate 20,099, forward strand.
CCAAATGCTTCTAAAACAACTACTGATATTGATATTAAACTCGTTAAAGGAGATAAAGGATGGTTAATAGAACCAACAGATGATTTACTAGGTGCTTTAACTGGTAATATCAATAAAGCTTTTAATAATAGCCAAAATGGTAACTCTTCAGTAAAGCCAGACTCAAAATTATATGATATTAATGAAGAAGCAAAAATAGGAAGAGCATCATTTACTGTAACAAAGTTTGAGTTATCAGAGGGTAAAGATTTTGATAAGCCAAAGGAAGGATATGTATTTGCTGTTGTAACAGTAAAAAAGAAAAATATTAGTAATGATACGTTATCATATAGCGAATCTCATTTCAAAATCCAAACAGATAAAGGTCAAATAATAGAACCTTCAATAAGTTCAATCGGAAAAAGACTTGATTCAGGTAAAGTAGCTGGTGGCGGTGAAGTTGAAGGAACTATAACATTCGAAGTTCCAAAAGAAAATGCTTCTCTGACTTTTATGTACTATCCAGAATCTGAAGCACTGCTAAAGTTTAAATTAAAGTAAATAATCTTATCACATTGTAAAATAATGGTAGCCTGTATCCTAAAGAAAGAATACAGGCTTATTTACTATAATAAAATTCCAATGTAGAGTAGAGGATTATTTATATAAATATAGTTTATACATTTTTATAATTACTATACTATAAGTTAATAAAAACTATATAATAATATGATTATATTATTATATAGTAGTTATAATCTAAACTGATAAATTTTAATCTTCAATCATTAATTTTTAACTTACCTCTAAATTTACAGAAAGCTGGCGTTATATTGCTAGCTTGATTTTTCTTTTTATTTTGCTACTGTTAACAAAAACAAAGGAGAGTTATTATGAATTATGACGTTTTTATTTCTCACGCATCTGAGGATAAAGATACTCTTGCAAGACAATTAGCAGATATGCTTAGTATTTTAAACTTAAAAGTATGGTATGATGACTTTGCATATTAAAATTAGGTGATAAACTTTTAAAATCAATAAACAGAGGGATAGCTGATTCTAAAGCTGGAATTATTATTATAAGCAAAAATTTCATGCATAAAGAATTCACTGAATACGAACTTGAAACACTTGAAAATCTTTTCTCTGATGATACTATTAAACTAATTCCAATTTGGCATGGAGTTACTAAAAAAGATTTAAAAAAATATAGACCTTCTTTACTGATTCCAATCGGAATTGATTCATCATCATCTAATTTAACTGAAATCGCTATAAAAATTGTAGAAGCTATAAGGCCTGATATTTTTGAAAATCTATCACGTTTAGTTTATGAAGAATATCTTAGAAGACATCCTCAATATTCGTGTTATGTGGAAGATGAGGATACTCTAAAAGCTTTATTTGATATAGTTAAACACTCACCTATGCGTCACGATGTTCTTCCTAAAACCTTAGTATCTAGAATGAAAATTATATTAAAAATATTTCAAGAGTATCTGAATATATCTGAAGAAGATTGGATTAACAATTTTAGAAAAGATTTAAATCCTAAAAGAGAAACAATTATTTGGGAAGTAATATTATTAACATACTTAGAATTTTTAAACAATAGAGAAGTAAGTAATGAATATAAATGGGAAGTATATTTTATAGCCCTGTCTACATCAACACACTCTAAATTTAATGCATATAACTTTAAATATTTAAGTGCTGAAGATATAGATAAACTTCAATCCTTATATTATAAAAATTTAATCGATTCTGGTATAGCTAGTATAAATAACTAAAATTTTATAGAGGAATAACAAAAAACCCCGGAGAGATCCGGGGTAAAATTATTATGCAGTTTGAGTTGTATTAGATGTTGTAGCTACAATAGTTTTCTCTTTATCCTTATTTAATTCACCAACTACAGATTTTATAATATCAAATATGTCTCCAGAACTTAAACCCGTTTGCGCAGTAATTTTTTCTACAGCTTTAGAATGCTTAACTGCTCCTTCCCAATTATGTTCTCTTGCCATCTGCTCTACAGCCATAACTATTCTTTTAGCAGTATCTACATCCTTTTTATATTGTGCATCACCTAGCTGTTGCTTTAAAACTTCCTTTTGTTTTTCTATAAAATTCTGTTTACTATCTATAAATTTCTTTCCATAATAAGTAGCTATTCCAGCTATAGTAGTAACCCCTATATAACATACATCTACAATTATTTGTTTTAATAAATCATTCATCATAATAAAATCATCCTCCAAAATTTTATTTTATAATATAAAAGAGAGCCTTTTAAGACTCTCCACTATCCACTTATTCTTTTAGATCCACCATGTCCAAAGTTATCATTCCAGTATAAATCAATGAATCCCTTACCTATAACAATATAATTTCCTCTATCTCTATGAATGGCTAATCTGTTATCTGCTGTTTGTTCTATATAAAACCAGGTGTTAGGTATTTTAAAAATGTTAGATCCTTCAGGATTATTTTCATCATACTTAGGAACTACCTCTGGCTGTGCTTTTGGTTGAACTGGTGTTGTAGTTTGAACCACTTGCCCTGTTATTCCTGCTACAATACATTGGGCCATTAACTTAGGATTCCACTTAGACATATCATCAGCATTGTCTACAAAGCATTGTTCTACTAATATAGCAGTCATATTAGTATCTCTTAAAACTTTTAGATGTCCACCATCAACGCCCTGTAATTTAGGTCCTCTATTTTTGTAACCAAAATTAGTTGCTATTTGAGCGCAAATCTTAGTGGCTAAATCCCTTCCCCTTTCTGATCCAATCCATACTTCTACGCCTGTTGCTCCTGGAGTAGCATTAGCATGTATACTTACATATAAGTCTGCTCCCCATTTATTTGCTATATCTACTCTAGCCTGTAAGCTTTGCTCTAAGGTAACATTGTTACTTACTTCTGAAATTACGTCTAATACTTCATGACCTAAGGTTTTAAATAATGCTATCACTTCATCGCCAGTAGCAATGTTCATAGCATTTTCATTTCCTATAGCTATAGCTCCTTGATCTCTTCCTCTGTTGTGGCCCTTATCTACTGCAATTTTCATAGTTAACATCTCCTATTTTAAAAATTTACCAATAATAATACCAACTATAACAGTAATAACCTGGTTTATTAGGTTATCCCACCGTTTAGCTGGCTTCTCTCTAAGATTTTCTAATTGTATTGTCATTTTTTCTATTAATTTTTTGATATCTTCAAGGGTATTTTTAAAATTCTGAACATCTTTTGCAGTTCCTACATTTTCATTTTCAATCTTTTTTAGCCTATCAGCATAGTCATTTAGCCGCCTCTCATGTGTGCCAAGTTCTTTCTCAATAGCCTCATGCATTTGTTTGCAGAGATCTTCACTATATCCACTCATAGAGCACCTCCTGTAAAAAATAGGCAAAATAAAAAAACTATCTCTAGTCCATCTTTGCCTTTACATTATTATTATTGAGTTATTAAATCTTGTCTTCCCTGATCTGTCAAATAAGCATCAATTCCAGCCTTTAGGTCTGGTCTTTTACTAATTACATAACTATAAGTATAAGCACCATCTATAATTCTTTGTCCTATATATTCATCCACTTTACACCACACCTCCTAGTATTAAGCCATCTATTGCTTTTTGCATAAGCTCTTGTTTCTGTTTAAGCTCTTTCCAATCAGATTCATTTATAGTTATCTCAATTACTTCTGTAGGAGGTTGTGGTGGGGTATCTGAAAATAATAAAAAATTACCTTCTGTTATATTCTGTTCTCCTACGAAAAACATATTTTTGTTTTCTTCTATCTTTATAGTTCGGTCTTCCTGGTCTGTGTACTGAACTTTTTTTATCATGCTATTACCTCCCTTATAAAAGTGTTGTAACTGAAGCAGGTACAGAAGCTACTCTAACATATATATAGTTAACATATGCCTGATAAGATGTAGTGCTGGAATATCCGTATATAGCTATTCTGTCTCCTGCTGAAATTGGTATGTCTTCTGTGAATGTACCACAACCAGCAGTTCCTACAGCTCTAAGTGGTCCATATGGTACATCATTTTTGTACAGTTGTAACCAAGCAGCGTTCTGACTAGTATACGCCCCACCATAGTATTCTATTCTTGCTATACCTGCTACGTTATTAAATTGAACTTCCTTCAATTTAGTCGGTGTAGTATTATAAGTCGTTTTTTGTGTACTATTGTTAAGCCATAATGTAGTACCTGGAGATATTAAACTAGGCGGAGTAGTTCCCACCAAACCAAATATATTCTTACCGCTTACTATATTACTTGCTATAAAATCAGCATCATAACCATAGACTTCTTCTGTGCCTACTGGTCCTGCTCCTTGTGTGATGTATGCACCTAAAGGTATACTTACATGTAAGTTTCCTGCTCCATCCGCCCAATAAGTTGACATCCACTGTGTACCACTTCCGTAGTTAGCCATAGTACCATTTAATTTAACACCATTTACATAAGCAGTCTTACCACTCAATATTTGCCCTACTGTTGCAGTAGCATCTGCTGTTTCTACTACACTGGATTTACCAGCAATACCAAATATAGATGAACCCGCCTTAATATTTGCAGATATTAAATCAGCATCTCCTACTACATAACCAGAACCATTATGATATCCTGTAGCTATAGTTTGATTAGTAGTACTAGGTGTAATTGTCACCGCTCCCTTATTAGGCATAGTTCCTGTTATCTGTCCACTATCTACCGTTGCAGTTTGACCACTTAAAATCTGTGAAGCTGTTGCATTACCACCACCTCCTTTACCCTGTACAATAAAAGTTCCACTGGTACTTTCATATCGAAAAGTATAAATTACATTAGCTTTCAGGTTATTAGTAGATGTAAGGGCATTGCCCAAACTGTCCTTAATAGCTTTAGCTCCTAAACCATTAACATTTATTGTGCTTGCACCTGTACTAGCTACATTTATTTTTACTGATAAAGCCATACCATCTACATAAGCTGTAGGAGCAGGATTTAAAGTAACTGCGTAAGTGTTTGCTGTACCTGTAGCTACTGCATATCCTGGTTGTCTTACATAATCCGCAGTTGATAATGCACCTACATCTGATGCAACTAAGTTAACTGCACCTGTTTTGGAATTTACTGATTGTACTGGAGCACCACTAGTAGTAATATAACCAGGACCATTTGTAAATTGATTAAGATTTGTTGGCATATCTGTTATTTGTGCCTTGGTATGAGTATGTGAAGATGCCGCCTTACTATCTAATGCTACTTGCAAACCATCTACATTACTAATCACATGATTATGGCTATCATCAGTAACTGTAACAGTTATAGGTGCATTTGCTGAACCATCAAAAGATGCTGAGCCTGTAACATCCCCCGTTAATGATATAGTTCTAGCAGTTGATAACTTTGATGCTGTGTCTGAATGACCTCCATTTGCAGGTAGTGTTGTAGGTATATCAGTTAAATTAGCAAGACCAACCCAAGCTGTCCAAGCGCTACTAGTATATTGCCTATACCAGACTCTATTGCTTATATCATGTTTAAAATATTGTAAAATTCTACCAACACTATCAGTAGCATTAATAGCTGCTTGTACAAATAAATGCCCCCATCCACTTTCAGGAGCATTAGTAGTTGAGCCTTTTATTAAATACAAACCATTAGTTTTCATTGTATTTAAATCGGTATTGGCTGTAATTTCCACAACCTTACTTTCAAAGCCATAACCACTCGGAGCTCTCTTTGCCAACTCAGTATCTATAGTATCAGCATTATAATTTAAATCATCAATGTTAACTACATCTGTCCCCTCTGGCTTTTTTAGTCCTAAATTTGCTGTTGTTTTCATTTAATCACCTCTATCCATAAACTTTTAAGTCGTTCCAAGACTTAGTATTTGCTTGATCCCAAGTAAGCTCTTTAAGATTATTCCACCAAGTATAAGTATATTTAAAAGAGTATCCCAAATGTGCAGGCTTAATAGTTTCTATCATATCTATCAATCCTGCCATATTCTTTGGAATACCCTTTATACCAATAAACTGTACTATAAAACTATAGTCTGCAAAGTTTTCTATTATATTTACTTCCCCGCCACTAAAAGCTTCTGCTACATTTTTAATCATTGCTTTTGTTACAGTTCCAGATCCCCTGAGTTTTGCTTTTATAATCTCTCTTCTATCCTCATAACTTTTATTTAAGTCTGTTTGAATACCTAAAGGCTTTTCCCATATAGTACTCAATCCCCATGTTGCAGTGTCTACAAAGAATTGATTAAGAAGATCTTGTTTAATATATCTTACTTTTCCTATTTCTAAAGCTATAGAATTTTGGGTATCTTGCATTATTCGTGAGTTATTATAATATGGTGGCAAATACTTCATTAATTCTGGAATATAAGGCTGTAACTGTTCTTCAGCAGCATTGTTTGCAGCATACTTCAGGGTTCCATATGGATTATTACCATACATACCTTACACCCCCTTTAAAGTATTCCATGTTACAGGACCTTTAGATATATAGTTATTTGGATTAAAATTATTTTCTCCCCATATTTTTCTCCATGCCCCCCAAATATCTGCTCCAGTATCTCTTTTAGCCCTAACCCATATTTCTGATTCTCCACCATCATTTCCTGGCCAACTTTGACATATTTGAGTTATAGAACTACCACTTGTACCTTTAATAGTTAACAAGGTTCCATATGAACAAGGATATCCATTATTATAAATTGTTGAATAGTATATTCCATTAGGCCATGTAGATGGTAAATCACTTGCTGTTTTACTACCAAGATTCATATTTAATTGAAAATCACTAGCATGCTTTCCATCTAATTTATCAGCATTATCAATAATCCCGTCACCATTAGTATCATAAGAGCTTTTTAACATATCGCCATAACCAGCATTGCTTATTTCTGTTTTAGTCGCAAATTTTGAATCTGCTTCTGATTCAGTATAATATCTGTCATCATGGGTATGTCCAATATCTGATTTAGCATCTGGATTGAAATTGCCTGCATTCCATGCTTTATTACCATTAATTTTTACTCCATCAATACTAGGTACTTTAAAATGAACTATATCATTTGTATCATTTGTCATAGTAAACGTCATTTCAGTAGCTTCACTGCCATTGGGATTTTGCAGTGTTATAGTTGCACTATCTCCACTCCCGCCAAAGGCATCATTAGGGAAAGCTATACCACCAGTAGTTCCAGGAGTTATTACTAATCTACCAATCACAGTATCTCCTGCTTTATTTATAGGTATATATCCTAATGCAGTTGTTATATTACTTGAAGTTATTTCACTTCTAATAGCAGCTGAAGATTTATTTTCTACATTTTCAAGCCCTAAATCAGCCTTTGTTGTTCCATGAGGATTGGTACCTGAAGGATGTGTATAGACCGTTTTCTCTACACTATCTATTTTTATATTTCCATTAGTGCTACTAGTTTCTACTTTGTTGGCACCTGTACTTATTCCATCTAATTTTAACTTATAATTATTATCAAAATCATTAGTAGATAATCCTTTCCCTGTTACTTTATCAACCTTATTTGAAACTGTATTCCATAAATTTCTCTCATCACTGGTTATATGCCTTGCTATATCTGCTACATGGTTATAAGCACTATTCCAAGTATCTACAAGAGCCTGTGTAATAGTCTCCAACAGTGTCAAATTATTATGTGTGTGCTTTTTGCTATTAGCATCGTTCCAGTTACTTTTCTCTATATCTGTGGAAAACCTATGTGTAGTATCTTCAGTAATCATTGTTGCTGAATGTGTTGGGGGATGAACATAATTATTGGCGTTATCCTGTACCCCAGCAAGCTTATTTTTCTCAGTAGTTGTGTAATCCTCAGTACTCAACTGCTTACCTGCTACTTTGTCCACTTTTGAAGCTAATTGATTGGTAACTGTACTTGCAAAGTTTGCATCATCATTTAATGCTTGTGCTAATTCTTGTAGAGTATCTAAGTTAGATGGAGCAGTTCCTATAACATTTTGAATACGCTGGTCAGTTTCATCTTTAGTGTAAGTATTGACTTTATCGGCTTTTTTATTTAACTCAGTATCCACATAGGTTTTGTTAGCCTTAGTGTTTTCAAGGTTTGTTGTTCTATTCTTTAAGTTAGTAACTTCATCATCATTAGCACCTTTATATCTCTCCAGCTCTGTTTGAGTACTTACTATACTGTCTTGAACCTTATTAATGTCATCAGCCTCAACCGTATCTCCTTGTGTTTCATAAGTTACATATACTTTGGAAGCGTCTGAAAATATTTTAATGCTTTTTCTCCAAGGTGTTTTACTAGGTGTAGATATTATAAAATTTCGAACATTTTCTCCTGTAAATTTTGATCCTGTCCACACAGAAATTGAAGGTAAACTTACATTGTCATGCTCTAACTGACCTTCATACATCCCATCTACTATATTTATTTCCTCTTCAATAACATAAGTGTTATTATTAAGCTTATTTAACTTTTCCGTAAATTTATCAATGTCTTGAGGATACATTTATCACACCCCCAAACTTACAGTTCCAAGTACAGGTATTTCTTCATCTTGAAGTGTTATATTTGAAGTACCTCCGTTAACAAGAAGATTACTATAGTCTATAACTCCGTCAGTATTAAAAATTATGTTTCCTATGCTGGCATACGAGACATAATTTTTTATAAAAGCTATGCCTTTAAAGTACTCAGATAGATTAGTTTCAATAGAAGTTTGCATCTCATTTAAGGTATATTTTTGAGTGTCTATCGCTAAAGTAACTGTTACATTTATTGCTTTCTCTGTTACACTTGTTACTATAACAGTTGCTCCTATAGGGGCTTCTCCTTCACCATGTCCCTTTGGTTCAGGATCTATATAATTTTGTACATTTGCTATAAGCTCATTATCTGCAGCTCTTTTATTACTATTAATAATAACTACTTTTACGGTTCCGTTACCATTCCAAAGAGGAAATATTTTTGCATCTCCAACCCCTGTAACCTCTTTAGCCCAGTTTCTATAATGATACTTATTGCCTGAGGTTGCTGGAGTTTGCAACCTTTCAAAATATCTTTGTCTTAAGCTCTCATCATCTTCAACGTCATATCCATTGGTTACAGCATCAGGATTAGTTATAGATATTACTCCGTTAATCTGTACAGGAAGTTCTGTAATAATATTTGCTGGAATATTATACTTACTTCCAATATCAAGTGCTTCTATATTTACAAGCATTGTTTCACTTGTGAATATTGTATCTTCTATAGTCTGATACATTAAACCCGTTTTAGTCTGAACTAATGTACCAGATTGTAAATGGGTTCCTATAACAGCCTTTACTAAGATTCGTGCTGTAGCTTTTCCTCCTGTTTTTCTTGTAACACCATAAGGGTTAGTCATATTTTCCAAATCCTTTCCAGTTGCTGTATAAGGCGATGTTCTTTCTAATATATCATCACTGGATTTATAGACTAGCTCCAATTCTTTTGAAGCTGGAGAAAGAGCATCATAAATAAAATAACCTTCTGATTTGTCTACATTAGAACTAACATTTTGCAACATTCTGTTTCTTATATCATTAGCTGTATTATTTTCACTATACAAGTTATCACCTCCTACGCTCCCGTAGATACATTATTCATAAATATTTTGCCTTGGTCGGTTATTGCTGTAAAACTAATATTTAAAATATCATTTTTAAAGCTTATACTAAAATTTTCCACACCAGTTATGTGAGAATTTAAACTTAAACACTCCCAAATTAACCTTTTAGCTTCAGTTTCTAACAATTCTCTGCTATAGCCCTTTCCTACCATACTTTCCAAGTCATTCCCATATTTTAGCGAATAAATGCTATATTTTATTCTTGTAGTATGCAATGCTTTCCATACCCATATCTTAAGAGCTTCTTTACCTTGAACTATTACAAACTTACCATCTTTAAGTAAAAACTCATTTTTTTCAAAGTCCCACGCATATTCACCTGGAACTTTACCGGTAACTCCCTTTATACCTTGACTTATTACTGCATTAATATCTAAATTAATCTGTGGTACAATACTCATGGCTTCACCAACCTTGCTAAAATAATATATTTTTGCCTGTCCTCAGTTGCTAAGCAGGCAATTATATCATTTTTTTTAAGCCCATCTGTGAAGTTTAATTCGCCCTCTGGAATACTTATAGATGTTATACTTCCACTTGTTATACTACCTGCAGCTGTTGTATTTGGTATATTTATTTTTCTTTTGCAATTAGGTAATAAAAAATCTGCAACTAACACATTGTCTTTAGTTAGCTGCAGCTCCTCTATTTTAATAGTTAAAGGGCTTTCACTTATTACAATACCTATATCAATACTTGGAGGATTATACTTTAATCCATGATTCTCCATTATATTTAATATTTTATTATATGCATCCACTTAATCCACTTCCTTCGAATCCATATTATTGCTTAAATTAAGCGTAAGCTGCATTGTATATTTACCAGTTCCCATGTCCCAAGTATGTGTATCTGCATCAATATATAGGGTGCTATCAGCTAATACACTTACATACCATATTTCGGTTTTTACAGCATACCCTGTTCTACATTTTAAATTTCCTAATACTTCAATATCTATAGTAGTATCTATTCCATGCAGCATATTTGAAGCGACTTTATTATAATTTTTATCCTCCTCAGCCTGATAAGTTTCTTGTAGTATACCAAAATTTTTAAACAAGGAGCTATCTTCAACTTTACCAATATAATTACCTTCACCATCATAAATTTTCACTCGATTAATCATATTGTCCATAGTATCCTTATAGCTTGCATTTATAACATTCTCTTTTATACTCAGAGTATAATTACTTAGTACTTTTCCTTTCTCAATTACACTAAACTTATCGCCTTCCATTATTGGTATATATTGTTTGTAATTTTCCTTAGAAGCTTGACTATAACTCTCCATCACAGCTTCATAAAGAGATTTTTGTTGTATCAATCTATTTATTTTTATTCCAGTAGCTACAATCGTACCTGTATTTATATTTACCTCTGAACATATTTTTTTAGCTGAATCCTCTGGAGTAATATTTTGAAAATTAAAAGAAGCCTTTGACTTCACAAGATATATCATAAAATCATAGGCTGTAAATGTTAGTTCTTGATTAGAATTTAACTCTCTATCAAAAACTATGCCTTGAAAAATAACCCCTTCTACATCATCAATGATCCAAATTATATTAGAAGGACCAATTTGAGTTCTTGGCTGATTAGCATCAAATATAGGATATACTATAGTACCCTCACATTTTCTTACTGGTTGATCCTTACTTGAACTTAAAGATATACTTTTACAAAAGCTTGTAATATCTGTTTTTATGTCTCCTTGTGAGGAACTATGATATAAACTTATAACCCTAATCATAACCTTTCCTCCTGAATAATTTTATATTCCTTAAGTGTAAGAGTAAAATAAAGGTCTCCAGTACCATCTTTTTCTCCATATTCAAAATCTTCTATAGTAAACAATTCATTAACGTTAGTATTAGTTATTATATATCTTATAGGTTTATTGCTGGTAAGCCATTTTTCTATTAATTCAACATATTCAAGAGGCTTTTTAGGCTCACACTGACAAAAATAGTATCTTTGTGCTGGAAAAAACGAACTTACACTGGTTTCTCCCAATTTGCTTCTACCTATTAGATTTATTTCTCCTATATCTTCAACTACAACAGTGCTATTATTGTTACCTTTTTTAATGGTATATTCAGAAGGTGGTACTGGTAATTGTATTTTTTCATTATCTTGAAGTAACCAAAATTCCAGAATAAACACCTCCTAAGCTCTAGAAAAACTTACTTTTTCTAATCTATTTGCTAAAGCGTCTGCAATTTTATCTATGTCAGAATCCTCTCTAACTACTAATTGTTCTGCAAGCTTAGCAATATTTATCAGTATAGAAGCCTTACTTTCATTTTTAGTTGTGTTAACAGAACTTACTTTACCTAAACTTAAAGGCTCAGCATCAATGCCATTTTTCAAATTGGTTTTTACACCTACAGCTACATCTTTCACAGGATCTATGACATGGTTTATATTAGTTTTTATTCCTGTTCCAAATAATTTCATCATATCTGGACCATAGGTATCAAAATCAGCGAGTGGACCAATATCTGGTTTAGTGAAGTGTATGAATTTTCTTATTTTTTCCGCAACACCTTCTATAGCCCCTCCTACAACACCTATGGCTGATGTAATACCATTTGCTAAATTGTGAAGCATATCTTTCCCCCATTCAAAAAACTTTGAAGGTAAATTACTTATAAAACTTATAGCATTTTCAAATCCAGAATGTAATGCACTTGATACAGTACTTAAGCCATTAATTATTCCATTTCTAAGTCCATTCATTATAGAAGTAGCAAAGGTTATAAATCTTGCTGGTAATGCAGCAAAAAAGCTTAATATACCACTCCATACAGATGAGCATGTACTTTTTATACCACTCCATAAAGCAGCAAGAACATTACTTACATATTTCCAAACTAGTATTATATTATTTTTAGCATTTTCAAATGCACCTCTAATAAATCCTACAATTGCCTGAATATATCCTGTAAATATAAGTCTGATTCCTTGCCATATTTGATTTAATCCTGTTCTAATACTTTGAAAAGATTTAAGTATCATGGTTTTAGATTTTCCAAAATTTCCTGTAATGGCATATAATATAGCTGCTACTATACCAAGTACTGGCCTTAAAGTGGCATTCCAAATTCCAATAAAGACACTTTTAAATCCTTTCATTACATTTCCTATACCTTGTTGCATATGTTTAAATATATTAGTTATACCTTTTATAAATGGATTTAATATAGCCATTGTTGCAGTTCTTACACTATTAAAGACAGTTACGAATACTGCCTTTAATCCACTTACTGCAGCTTGAATGCCATTTCTCAAACCACCTATTATACTTCTTATACTATTTGATATGCTGTTCCATGTATTTATAGTATTAGCCTTTATATTATTAAAGCTAGCTATAATATCTGCCCACAACTTCTTAAAAAATCCACTGATAGGCCCCCAATATTTTATTATTAAAAAAGCTGCTATTGCTATTGCTGTAATAACTGCTATTATAATTAATCCTTGAGGCCCAAATCCAAATATATTCTCAAATATCTTTCCAGCACCAGCTAATCCTTTTAATCCTTCCGCTATTTCTTGAAGTTCTTTTATTTTTGTAATAGCTTTATCTATTTGAGATAAAACTTTAAGTGAAATAATAGCTGTTCCTAATCCAACTAAAATAGGCTGTATTATATTCCAATTTTTAACTACAAAAGTGCCTAATTTATCTATCAAATTAAGTACTTTAGGAATATTAACAGCTATTTTCCCTATAGCTGCACCTGCCATATTACCTAATCTATCAAAAGTACCACTTTTGCTTATTTTATCCATAGAAACTATTAAACTGCTGAGAGCAGTTTTCACTTGAGGTAAAGCCTTTTGACCTATATCTGTTCCCATTGCATTAAAACTATTTTTTAAAGTAGCTGTCAATCCATTAAAGGTTTGTCCATGTATGTCCGTTATTTTACCGTATTTTTCTTTTGTAATTTGCTGTACTGCACTTAATGCTTTTTCAGCACTACCCTTATATGACCCATCTTTGTCAAAAACAAGCCCTTTTGCCTCCAGCACTTTATTATCTATACCAAATTCATTTAATGATTTAAAAGCATCCGCAAAATTTCCTGTTCCAATTTTCCCAAAAGACTCTGCAACTTTTTCTATAGGTTGGTTAGTTCCTTCTGCTAAATTACCTATATCTTTTAAATACTGTGTTGTATCTAGTCCTGAGGTCATAAGGGTCTTTGCAGCATTTACTACTCCAGGAAATTCAAAAGGGGTTGTTCTGTAGTAATCACTTAACTCTTTAAGTTTAGCCTTTGCTTTATCTGAATTTCCCGTCAATGCAATGAAGGAAGTTTCATATTGTTCAAGATTTGCAGCATTACCTATAGTTAAATTATAGGCTTTTCCCTTTAACACCTTTTCTATTGAATCTTTTGTACTAAGTATTTTTTCTTTAGTATTTCCAAAAGTTTTGCTTATAGCATCATCAGCTTTTTTTCCTTCTGTTACTAAATTTTCAAAGAAGCTTCCGTTTGATGAGTTTGACGTAATCTGTACTATTTTTTCTATATCTTTAGACGTTTTAGTAGCTTGCTCAGATATTTTATTCATTGACTCTATTATACTTAGCATTGAAGCTGACATATCATCTTTTTTAGTAGCCATTAATCACCACCTCCAATCGCTTCAATTTCTTTATTACGATCTTCTATCTCTTTTTCTAAAAAAACACTGACGATTAACCTTTCTCCATATCCTTTTTCTAAAACCTCTGCTGGCCATTTACCATGTAAATGCCAGCAGTGATAAAGAAAGTTTACTAATCCATCAGTGTATATTAGTTTTTTATTTCATTTTTAATATCCTCTTCATCTTTAAAGCCTGAAAGCCTATTTATAGCATCATTTAATTTATCTAGCTCTCCTGGAAGAAGCAGCTTTTTTATTAATTCAAAAGGTGTCGGTGCACCAAAATGATTCATAAGTTCCTTTGATTTCAATTCTGGTACCCCAGCAAGAATTGTCTCAAGTTTCATTTCTCCTGCATTAAAGCCTACTATTCTTCCTTTTTTATCTATTTCAACTGCATTATCCTGAATCTTATTAAAATCTTCAAGTGATATTGCTGTACAAGTGAAAGTCACATCTTCACCAAGAAGTTTACACAATCTTTCTATTTTAACTTCTTCAGTAGGTTTTTCTAGTTTTCCTCCGTCTAGTTTTAATAGCTTTTCAACTAAATTCATAATCTGCTCCTCTTTCCTTAATTATTTTGCGGTTGTATTAAATCTAAGAATTCATAACCAGAGAATGTAAATGGAATTGATTCCTCTACATTCTTTTTTACTTCAAAATTCATTATAGTAAGTTCATCCAGGCAAACATTTTTAATGCATACACGTTCTGCTCCAAAAGCATCTGGATCAGCCAACTTAGCAATAATAGTACATACCGTTTGACTTCCTTTGGATATGTTATCCTGCATTTTTATAATCATTCTTGAATCAACCTTATGCATTTTTAAGGTTCCTGTACCTTCTATGCCTACAACCTTTTGTTTTTTCCATAACTCTCCACAAAAATCTACATCCACTTTAGTTAGTTTTACCTTTGCCTCTAATCCAGTAAGATTAGATATTTTTTCTCCATCGATCCATACCTGTCCATAGTTTCCATTTATAACTCTTTTAGCTTCCAAATTTCATTCCTCCTACATACCAATTTCAAAATTAAAGTCTTCCATGGCATCTAATATTTTTACAGTTCCGCCAAGAAAGACTTTATCACCAGTATTAGCTTCTTTTAATTCTTGCTCCTTAAGCTTAGATACATCTATTCCTTTTGACTTAAGAAAGTTACTTTGAGCTTCTATATCTATTCCTATTTTAGATTTTCCACTATCTAATAAATTTTGGTCTTCTAGCATTTCAAAGTAGGCCTGTAAAGCTGTTATTAGTACACACTTATGGTCATAATCATTTGGACATTTACCAGTATAGGTATCTTCAACCGTCTTGTTAATATCTATAAAAATTTGATCCATAATGTCTACAATTTTAATTTTTTTATAATCTTCATTTTTATCTACTGTGGTAGTAGTAAGAGAATTTACTGCTCTTGCAATTTTAACCTTCTCACCATCATGTATAAGCATAAGCTTTCCAGCATCTATTCCACTATCAAAATCACTTTTGCTTAAATGTGGTACATCAGTAACTTCTGAAAGTGGTGCATAAGTAGCACTTATATTTAATGGAGTACCTGCTAATAATCCAGCTATTCTACTGCAGTAATCAGCTGAACTATACATTGTACTACCTACCATAATATCATCAGTAGAAAAATTAATAATGCCTTCATGGTCTGCAGCTGTATTTGGAAGAACTGCTTTTACTTTAATGTTTTTAGTATCTCTAAGAGATTTAATCCAAATTGAAATATTGGTTGTATCCACTGCAGCTATTCCTGGTATAGCTAAATAATCCCACTTAGTGGTTTCTAAACTTCCTTGAGCTTCAGAATAATCTGCAGCAGCTGTTGGCAATACATATGCTATAACTTTAAGTGGTGGTTTTGTATAACCAGTAAAAGCTAAAGATATTTGACTTTTATTATAATTTGATAAATCTGTTGGCATTTCATTAATTGAATTTAAAGTTATTAAACCATTGTTATTATCATCTTTAAGTATTAATGCAACAATCCCCCTTTCTCCTCTTTTAATAGCTGAAACTCCTGTTTCTTTAAAAATAATATTAATATTTGGAAGTCCCATTAATTTATTCCTCCTTTTAAATTTATTTCAACACTATTTGCTGGTACTGACTCACTAGTTTCTGTTCCTATGTCATCAAAATAATCTACAAAAATTTGAAAGTGTAGAACTTTATCAACTATCTCATACCCAAATTGTTCTATTTTTAAAAATCTATCCTCAACTTGTAAGTGTTTGTTGAATAATTGCTCTAACTTATCACATATGCTTAAAATTTCTTCTCTTTTAAAGTTACTTACATCAGAAATATATTGTATATCTATTCCAATAGCTTTATATATACTAGCAGCTTCTATAACTGAAGTTAATGGAATTAATTCAATAAAAAAAGCCGGAAGATTAAATCCCAGCTGCGTTTCTTCACTATATATATTTCCGTTTTCAAAATTACTGCTTACCATCAAAGTTACAGCATCTTTTATATCATTGTAACTAATCATAAGCTCTTCTCCTTTATAATTTTCTCTTCGTAGATAAATTTTTATTTGGGCTTCTTTGTCTTGGCAACTACATCACCTCCTTAAGATCAAAGGTATTTTTATTTGTCACTTTAAGACTTTCTCTGTAGCTGTTACCTTTATCTAATTTTCTATATTAACATAATATCACTTATTTGGAACAAATTGATCCGAACTTTGTCCAAATTTTGTCCAACTATTTTACTCCACTACACCATTTAGCTATTTCATTTATTAACTTTCCACGTTTATCATATGCTGTTGATCTTGACATGTTTAATCTACTTGCAACTATTTCTACACTTAACTTTGGTTTTACTTTATATTTTAATTCCAAAAATTTCAAATCCTCATCCTTAAGCATTTTAATGTTATACTCTATTTCTGCAAAGCTTTCTTCTATTTCTCTTATCTCTTTTTTCAGGTCACTTATTTTAGCTAATTTATAATCTTTCTCCCTTTCTAACCTTTCTATAGCTTTAATAAGCTCTCTTTCTACATAACTTGTACCATCTGAACTGTACTGAACTTTTTCTTCATAAGTTATGGATTTATAGCCTTCTTCTATAACTACATTATTGCCTTTTATAACGGCCTCTATCTGCTTTACCTGCTCCTCTAACTTTTCTATCTTATACTTAATACTTTTTATTATTTCTTTCTTTTCATAATAATTATAAATGTTCCTCTCTATCTTTTTGGATGTCTCTTTATCTATCATAGCTAGTCCTCCTATCCTTTTTAGTAATTATATTTTCATCATCAAATATGGTAGTGGTTATTTTAATCCACTTAAACTCTGCCATGCTTATTAGCCTCCTTTAGTTAACCAATTGTTCAATAGATAACTTTAAAACATCTGATATCTTTCTTATCTAATTTTTAATTACCAATTAATTATTTATAGCGTAGTATTATTATATATTTAAAGCGAAATATTACACAAGCCAATTAATTCACTTTATTAAATTACAGTAAAGAGTTAACTTTCATTTTCTCCTTTTCTTTCCATTTACCTTGACATACCAAAGTATTTTAATTACTATATATATATAGCGAAGTATTTTAATTATTATATACATATAGCGAAGTATATAGAGGTGTTAAAATGTTTAATAAGGAAAAAATAGTAGAATTACTTAATGAAAAAGGTTGGACTGCTTACAGACTTTGTAAGGAAGCTAATATAGCACAATCAACGTTAAGTGATATTCTAAACGGTAAAAAGAAAAATCCAAGTGCTAATACTCTTACTAAGCTGGCTATAGCCTTTGGCGTATCGGTAGATGAATTTTTCAAAGAAAAGGATATTGAAAATAAATCAACTTACAAAAAAGAAAAAATAATTAACAAAATAAATAAAATAGTTAAAGAAAATGGTATAAAAACAATAGCAGCACACTTTGAGGGTGAAGAATTTACAGAAGGTGAAAAATCGGATATAGAAAAATTTATTAAATTTGTAATATCACAAAGGGAAAACAAATAACTTCTTGTACTACTACTTATGGGGGGATTTTATGACTTACGAAGAACTATTTTATGAGGCACAAGATGATGGCATTAAGATTGTTGAAATGAACTTTGAGAGCGATATAAAAGGATTATACGCTAATAACACTATAGCTATTCATAATTCTCTAAAAACTGATAGTGAAAAACGAAGTGTCCTTGCTGAAGAAATAGGACATCATTATACATCTTGTGGAGATATATTAGACCAATCAAATACTAACAGTACAAAACAAGAAAAAAAAGCCAGAAATTGGGCTTACGAGAAGTTAGTAGGGATTACATCTTTAGTAAATGCGTACAAAAGTGGTATTAGAAATAGATACGAATTAGCTGAATATTTGAATGTAACAGAGGATTTTTTAGACGAAGCAATAAAACATTTTAAGGAGAAACACGGTATGTATTATCAAATAGATAACTATATAGTTTATTTTGATCCATTAGGTGTATTAGAAATGTTTTAATCTCCAGTTGTTATAAATAATATTTAGAGCAACTGGTTAACTTATAACCTTTATCAGGATATGCATTTGTATTAGAAAGATCAACTATTTAGATTGCACTGGGATCGGATTAACCCCTTTGCTTTGGACAAGACCTAATAAATTCTCTATTTATCTTAGATTTACACCCTTACTTCAATATTGGTTAGTTTTTCTCCAAAATAAAGGTTATAAAACTCGTTTGGAGACATAAACATTAGGGTTGAATGCATTCTCCTAATAATAAATGTATAAGCAATTGTCCAAACTAATTTAGGGGCTTAAGAGATTTATTATAAGTGGAGAGTATAAATGTAAGGCACGTTTATGAGACTTCCAGCAGATCATAGGAAAGGCTATCTTACGTCATTTGAGAAAATAATAAAAGGCAGCCGTTTTCTTGCCCTCACCGGCTGCCGAAGTGTCTTTTAAAATGAACAATATACTTTATAATGTTATAAGTTGATAATATCTCTTATCAATAGCTTCCAAGATACGTAAAGGTATCGTTGGCGAAGCCATTCCATTCCAAGGATGGGGCGAATGCGTCACTTGGGTTTGTATCACCAGTGAGAATTCCAGTTTTTCTTACAAGTGTATTGTCGCAGGTAGAGGTCAAACCGCTTCCCCATTCAGTTCCAGGGTCATATCCAACCTGCCCTATGCAGTCCAGGATGGTATTATTATACTTTAAAATAATAGCATCATCACCATTAAAGCTTAAGCTGGATGTTTTCAAGTCTGCTTGAGCCAATATAGTGGATGAAGCAGAACTGTGTGAAACAACATAAACGTCATTGCTGTTTAATGTTCCAGATAAATTGATTGTTGAACCTGGGGTAGTGCTACCATTGAAATAAAGCTCAAGTTTATATCCTGACAGGTTCACACTGCTGCCTGTACCATTATATATTTCAATTGCTTTGTTGTTACTGCTACCTTCAATATATTCGGAGATAAATAATTGACTTGCTCCTGATGTTGGGATAGCACTTACTTGATTTGAGTAGCCGCTTTCAATTCCATTTATTACGGATGTCATTACATAATAATACGTTGTTCCTCCAGTTAACCCGGTATCAGTCCAGCTATTATTGCTGTCAGGAATATTTGTTTTCGCCAAGGTATATGGACCACCATTTACAGTGGAACGATAAAGGTTGTAATAATCCACATCCTGTGCTGTGTTGAAAGACACTGTTACACTTCCACTTCCTCCGGTAGCACTGGTTACTGCTGGCGATATATATGGCTGGTATTGTAGGTCGATTCCACCGTTTGGCTGGGGTTGAAGTGAACTGCTTCCATCATTTGAATCCACCTCAGCGAAAAATCCGTCTCCGTCTACATCCGTACGAACAGGTTCAGTTGCTGTATATGAATCTCCGTTAACGTTATAGTTGATACCATTAGAAGTTTTAACAACAACATTCCCGGCAATTTTTGCGCTGCCTGTATTTGTTGTCGAATCTCCATGTTCCGTCATATATACCTGACTGGTTGCATTCAAAAGATTCATTACAGGCTGTCGAGGATGGCCATATGAATTATCGTCACCAACTGATATTATTGAAACTTCAGGATCAAGCTGGTTTACAAAGGTAGAGCTGTTTGAGTGGTCACTGCCATGGTGGTTTGCCCTGTAAACATCTACATCTCCAACGGTGCGGGCAACATTTCTTTCAATATCATGGTACTTATAACCGAACTCACTTGTATAAAATTGACCATCCAAATCTCCGCCGATCCATTCATCAAAGTCATAATAACTTATTAACATTCCAATAGAATAGTCGTTTTCTGCCGGAGGTTGAAGGTCTAGGCTGAAATTACCTGGATTAATGTCCCCATTTCCATCCACAACCTTAATATCCACTACTACATTTCCACCAAGGTTGATTTGACTGGTTCCCCTAAGGGCTAATGTAGGGTGCAACTTGCTGCTTCCAGCACCTTCTAGGTATGTTTTCCAGTTATCAAAGGTTCCGCTTGTTGTGCCAAGATATGTATTATAGTCTCTGTGAAGAAATTGTCCCACAGTAAAGCCTTGAACTTCAACAAGGTTCCATAATCCTCCATATCCAACATAACCTATATGGTCAAGATGAAAGTGGGTGTTTACTACATAATCCAGATTTTTTGCTCCTGTCACGCTCTGAATATAGTTTCCCACAGTTTGAGCATCCGCACTACTATTCCAGTAGGTCTCTCCGGCATCGATAAGTAGAGTCTTTCCTGTGGGGCTGACTACAAGTGTTGAATCGCCTTGGCCCACGTCAATATGGTGGATTTCCAAGTTTCCAGGGGTCCAGGTACCGCTGCCAGTTGTAACATTTGAACTGCCTTTTGTTGGTGTACTTGTAGGATAGGCCTGCCATGTGCCTCCGTTAGGTACCCTATACCAAGAAACATCACTTGCGGTTGAGCCATAAGAATACTCGTCCAATACGGTAACGCCATCTGTGCTTAAAATACGAACGCTATCTCCACCATTGTTGAAATAACTGCTAAAATCCTTTGTCCAAAACCCTCGTGCAGGGATAGTTGTCCCAGCAGGGATTTTATAAGGGCTGCCACCGCCATTGACAATATCGTCAATATAGTAGTCGCCTATATCGATAGCGGTATCGGTGTTGTTGTAAAGTTCCACCCATTCACTTCCACTGCTGGGCGCCGGTAAAATCTCGTTGATCTTGATTTGGCCGGTTGTGATAGCCGCATGTGTAGGAATAGAAACCATTGAGATAGAAAGAACTATACCAAGTAATAAGCCTACGATTTTTTTATAAATTTTCACTTTTAAAAACCTCCTATTATTATGTTTTATACAGTGAAAGTTTATATAGTTTATATAAAAAAATCCACTAAATTGATGTTAATAATACGTTATTTTACCTTAACATTCAAGATTTGACATTTAAATCTTAATAATTTAGTAATAACATGTGAAAATAAAGCTGAAACGCGGGATGTGCCCTTAGAGCAGTGAAAATTCAGAAATAGAGAAAAACTTACCTTCTACTTTAGTGCAAACGTTGAAAAATTTTATCGCTAAAATCATAGGCTCTAGCTGATCATCGAGCAAGTCTTTTAAAAATATATTCACATTATATTTAGTTAATGAATAAACTGAATATATAAAATTAGAAAGGTGGTGTAACAGTATTGATATATACAGTACAACCAGATGATTCTCTTTGCCCAATTACAAAAAATTACAATTCAACAGCTTCTAATGCTGATCAGATACTGGATACTACTTCAAGAGTAGAGTACTTACGTCCGCAACAAACGATACCTGCTCCACAAGAAACGAAACCTGATCCCGGCCCGACACCATGGCCACATTTTGAAGAAAATAAAAAAGGTACTCAATTTGCCGTTTTTAAAGAGAAGGATATAAAAAAGGATATTGTAATCTACAATTGCAGATCATCTTTTTTCTTTATGAGTAAAATGGCTGTGGAAAAAACCGGATGTTTTTCTATTTGTGAGCATGCAGGCACTCAATGCGGGAGATGCTTTACTAGTGAGTCCTTACCTTTTTATGTAATACCGTGGAATACAAACTGGGTGGG
Organism: Clostridium sp. DJ247; assembly: GCF_014231265.1. Lineage (NCBI taxonomy): Bacteria > Bacillati > Bacillota > Clostridia > Eubacteriales > Clostridiaceae > Clostridium > Clostridium sp. DJ247. The sequence continues at coordinate 42,553 of NZ_JABAIW010000008.1, forward strand.
TTTAGGAGATTATGGAGTGGTCATCAATACAAGAACCAAAAAAGCAGCTTATGCCATTTGTGCTGATTGGGGACCTAAGCAGAATACAACTCTAATTAGTGGTAACACATTATTTGCAGGTAAAATAGGTGAAGGCTCAATATACCTTGGCAAACATCTCAATATAAAGGATATCTCCCCAACCCCACATAAAGCATTTGAACCTTACAATATTCTGTATATCATATTCCCGAATTCATCTAATGGGGTAACTACAATTAAGAATGTAGAACAAGTTAACAAAGATGCTCATCGCTATTTCAAGAAATGGGGCGGATGGCCTCAGGCTCAATACGTACTCAAAGAAAATTATGGTATAATACTGCAATAAGATTATAAAGGAGAAGAAGTATTATGTGGTATGTTGTTCAACCGGGAGATTGCTTATACATGATTTCTCTAAGATTTGGTGTATGTATACGAGAATTGCTTAAATTAAATTCTATGAGATCTGACACACTATATGTAGGTCAGAAACTCTTTATCCCTTTGTCTTATTCAAGAGCGCTAGTAACCTATACAGTAAAATCCGGTGATACTTTAGACTCTATTGCTCAAAACTTCAACACTACTAAACAAGCAATAATGCAGCTAAACAATATGTCAAATGACATCATAGTTCCAGGGCAAAAAATGAAAATTGAGCCGGGTTCTCGTCATTCAAGAGCAATAACAACCTATGTAGTGAAAACTGGGGATACTCTGGATTCAATCGCTCAAAAGTTCAACATCACTAAACAGGCAATAATGCAGTTAAATAATCTATACAGTGACCTTATAGTTCCAGGGCAAGAGTTGCGGATTGAAACTCGTTCTGACATACCTTACACTAAGTTTAGACCAGCTGCTACTTATACAGTAGAGGTAGGTGACACTTTAGATTCTATCGCTGAAAAGTTCAACACCACTAAACAGGCAATAATGCAACTTAATAACTTGGCTAGCGAGAATATAAAAGCAGGTCAGACTCTAACTATTGAAGTCCGCGGAGAACGTTTCCGCGAAACTATTGCCCCTACCCAAAATCATGTTACCATAAATAATAAACGCGAGTTTTTTTCTATTTATGATTTCGGTCTAAATAAAACTATAAAGGTATTTAAAGAATTGGGCCAAGAAGGAATTTTTTTCTTTGTGAGCAAGATGTCCGTGACTGCCGCTGGATCACCAAAAGCTTATCATAATGACAATGAATTAGCACTTGAATTTTTAGATAACGCAGGCCGAGATGGATACTGGTGGGGGCTTGTCACTGATCAGTCTGGTATTCCTTTAATTCAAGGTATTAAAGACCCTGCTCCAGGATATTATATATCCAAAACTGCCCTTTCGGACTGTAGCAAGTCACAAGACGACCCTACTAGATATGTAGATGCTGCTGGTATTCCCTATATAGCACTACCTGCTCACCATATGATGGATGCCAAGCTAGGAGATCTGTGTGTAGTTATTAACACCCTAAATAGCAAAATTGGTTATGCGATAATAGCAGATGTAGGACCAGATGATTCGCTTGGAATAGGCTCAATTGCTTTAGCAGAAGACATTGGCATTGTTTCAAGTCCCAAAATCGGTGGAGCAGAAGACGGAATATTATATATTGTATTCTCCCAAAGCGGTGAAGGCTGGTGCAAACTCAAAACTCGTGAGCAAGTCATTAATGAAGCACAGTGGTTATTTAAACAATGGGGCGGAATTGAAAAAGTACATGCATTATTTAACAAATTCCCACTAAGCTATACTAGCATTCAATAGTATTTGCTGAACATAATCTATAAAATAAGGCTTTACTCTAAGCATTTCTACTTATAGTAAAGCCACTATTTACATATTCTCAACTTCTTTCTTTAACTCCAATATTTATTATTTTTTTAAAATTCATATGCTATTTCATGAACTCCTTCATAAATTATAAGCATTGATACTCCTCAATTTCTAAAATTTTAGAAGTAAATCACATCAACGGATTAAAGCTATTTTAGAGATAAAGGAAAAGAGTCCTAGCAGATTATAAAACCCGCTAGAACTCTTCATTCTCACGTTTTTAAGTTTTTGGCAGGGGCAGCAGGAATCGAACCCGCAACCAACGGTTTTGGAGACCGAATAAAGTCTTTCCTGTGCATAATCCCTGTTATTTCAAGGCTTTAAAGCCGTTTTCGTTCTGATAAATGTAACGGTTATATCAAAATTATAACATACAGTCAACTAACAGTAAACCAACAGAAATATTTAGCAGAAGTCTTACAGTTAATAAAATATACAGCAAGGCAACCTCTACCCCTGCAAGTTATTTTACAGCATATTATCAGTTATTCATTCCCCAGAGTATAAAAAAGAAGGAACAGAGAAATGTTCTTCGTAGAACTAATCACCGCTCCTATCTTTTTATGTCAGTGTAATTCCTCTTTACTTTGCACCTGTTGGATGTCCAGCGTCATTTCTAACCTGTCTGACTACATCAAGGAATGAGAAATGTAATGTATGATTTTCAAAACCTAATTCCTCAAATAACTTACCTTTATTCGATATGTATTTATAAAGTTCATCAAGTCTTTTAGGGCTTTATCAGCTTTAACAACTTTTCTCTCGAAGTTATCAATTTCTGGTTGAGATGTACTATTATTCTTCAAGTATTCCAAATATGCTTCTGATAATAGTATTAATAATCTTTCAGCCGCACAGCCTATCATAGTTGTAGCTGATAACCTATTTCCACTACTTTTTTAAACTTCGAGTATCATTTCAGTATTCTTTCGTAATTTTTACTTCTTAATTCCTTACCATTTTTTTACAAAACAAGAATATCATGAACTAATCATTAAGGTCCTAAAATAAGAGTTCCTAAAAACCAATATAGGTATGGTAAAAAAAACAATATAGTGTTACTAATAATTCCCCATTTTCCAAATTTATTAGATGATACTTTTACCGATATAAATGCAAAAATAAATCCAAAAGGACTTATAAATGGAGCTATCATTAAAGGTAATCCCTCAAACTTTTGATATGGAGTTATTTTAAAAAACCAATTTAATATAAGTAAAAACATAATTATAGGTATTACTAAAGAAACAATACCAAATATATTTCCAACTTTTTTATTAGAAGGCTCATTTCCCACACTATCCCCCCTTTTAACGATATAATCTTTTATAATACGAGTTACCTTGCCATTATTGACCAAAGAAGAGTATTACATCCTAAATCTTATTTTTACTTTACAATAAATAAGTTGTAAAAATGAAATTAATGTAGTAGAAAACCCTATAGTACTAACCAGCGTATCATACTTATGATAATGGTATATATCCACTTCCTCCTTGCCTTTCAACATTTACTATGTCAACACTATACGGAAAGATTATCGGCAGTTCGGTTAGATATTCTTTGTAATAATTGTTTATTTCTTTCTGCATATATGGAACAAGTAATGAAATAACTAAGTCTATATAAATAATTTCCTTCGAGTTCTCTGTTAACTGGGCTTGCTCAATTTTAGACGGTTGTTTTATGGTTAACTCATAGGCAGAACATGGAATTGAAAAAGATGTTATTACTATTAAAATACTTACTACAAACACAATTTTTTTCAAAAATACCACCTCCAAAGAGTATTCTATAAATAGTTTCTCTTATTAGTGGATTTATATGATAGAACCATAAAATTATAATATAAAAAAGAACTTGCTATTGTATTTCAAAATACTGTGACGCATTTTGAATACTATTCAGTAATAACTTATAATTAAATTATACTATTTTATACAAGCATATAGACATTGATTTTATTTTTTACATAAATATAATACTATACGCTTCAACACAATTCTTAAATATACAGTTAAGACACCTCTACCAAGGAAGTGCCTTTTTTCTAAAACTATTATTAAAAATTTTCACCACATTTTAAGTACTCTGTGATGTCAATCCCAACTCTTTCAATCTTCTGCATAGTGTTGCTTTACTTACACCAGTACTTTCACAAATTTTCCTGATACTCATTGTCTTACTCCTGTACAGCTCTATTGCAAAATCCATTTGTTTACCTCCAGTTTTAGGTCTACCCATTTTTACACCTTTGGCAACTGCTACTTCTCTACCTTCTGCACATCTTTGTAGCAATAATCTTCTTTCAAACTGTGCTATTCCCGCCATAAGCGTCAACATCAACTCTCCTGTAGGACTGGCAGTATCTAACCAATTCTCACTTAATGACTTTATATAACAACCCTTGGCAGTAATCTGCTGCACTAAATCCAACATATCCAATGTACTACGAGATACTCTTGTCAACTCTTTTACCATCACTATATCCCCTTCCTGCAACTCTGCCAACATCTTTTTAAGTTCAGGTCTATCTATTTTAGTTCCTGTAATCTTCTCTTGATAAATAACATCACAACCAGCTTCCTGTAATGCTATAATCTGTCTATCTAAGTTTTGTTCTATTGTTGATACACGAGCATATCCAATTTTCACTTTAAATCTCTCCTTGTCTCTTGAGCGTTAGCCTTTAAATTATCACTTGTATTTCAATTTAGTCTTTACTTTTGATTAATAATCTCTTATAGTTGGGTAATGTCTGCTTTTGTTTCTCAAAATAGTTTAACTACCTACACAAGTAAAAAAGAAAATAAATCTTAAATTACTGTATAAGTAGATAAACTATTAATTTATAGTTGGTTTAAAGCCTTGCTATGCCCTATAAATACCCCTCTTGTTTACTGCTCTCGCAACACTAACTAAAACGTGCAATACTTGTCCTACACTCGCCAATGCCTACCTGTGAATATCTCACACCAAGTAACCTCCGAACCTTTAATGGCTGTTCTCACCTTACACAGAACACACCGAAGAAGGGTCCAGCGTTTATCGTTCTGTAGTTGATTTATTTGCAGTGGCTCAACTGACCTACTGGATTGTTTTAAGTTATTCCAGTGCCTTATAACTGACCTACTGCCTAAAAAAGACAATAGGAAACTAAGCCTTTACAAATCCCATTTTTTTCAATACAATATAAATGTGATAGTTGAGATTGTTAAGGTTTAATTTAACGATATTCAATTTTATTTAAAGTCACCTACTGCGAATAGGTGGCTTTTAGTTTTCTCTACCCAAAATCAGTTCTTTTATGCTTAAAGCTTTCCATCCTATATATTTTCTTAAAGGGTTTACACTATTTAGCAGTGTTGAATGACCTAACATCTTTTGCAATGTAAATACATCCATACCAGCCTTTACAGCTTCTACAGCGAATGTCCTTCTATATTGGTGAGGTGTTGTTTGTTTATGGGTAATTCCAGCCCACTTTCCGTACTTTTCAAAGTTTTTAATAACAGCAAGTGTCTGTATTCTATCCCCAAGAGAACTACAGAAGATATATTCCTCATAGTTATTCTCAGCAATTTTTATAAGCTTTCGCAGATATTTAGCTGTTTTACTACTTATAGGTAAAATCCTTGCTTCTCTTGTCTTTGCTGTTTCACTACTAATTTTAATAGTCTTGTCCGTACTGTTATAATCTTCTATCTTAACATTTAATAACTCGTTAATTCTCACACCACAATCTAAGATAACCAGCATAATAACATAATCTCTAAATTGTGAGTAAATCTTTAAATCTAATACTCTGAATATCTTTCTCACTTCTGCTACAGTCAATGGCTCTTTCGTATCCTTTGGAACTTTGACTAACTTTACTTTGCTTGATACATCATCTGGAATAATCTTTTCGTTATATAACCACCTTAAATAACATTTAATTGTTCTAAGTCTGATATTTATTGTGCAAGGCTTGTATTCTTTCTGGAATAAATAAGCAATATATTGCAAAAATATCCCTTTTCCAACGACATGGTTCTCGTAATCCGTTACCTCGCTTTGTAACCAGTTTTTAAAGTATCCCATTAAATTCAAATGGTCTGAGATTGTCTTGCCTGCTAATCCTTCAAGCTTCTTCACAGTCATAAACTGCTCATGTAGCTTTAAAAAATCGCCAATATTAAAACCGTCTTTTTGCTCCTTTTCTTGATGTAACGGTTCTATTTCTGCTCCAACTCCATCCATTGTAATACGCTTTCTGAATTTACGTGTAGACTGCTTGCAACCCATTGTATTCTCCCTTATTTAGCTGTACTATATAAAGAACTATCCAATGGTTTATACGCAAAACACAGGCTAAAGGTTTGTAATAAAAAAGATGTGATTATAAAAGAAAAAAGTAGCCCAACTCGCTGAAAAATCAGCTGTCAGACTACTTTTCTAACCATCTGGCAGGGGCAGCAGGAATCGAACCCGCAACCAACGGTTTTGGAGACCGCTACTCTACCAATTGAGCTATACCCCTAAGACGTATTTAATTATAACTCATATATTTATAAAATGCAACCTTTTTTTATTTTTAATATAAATATTAGAATTCAATATTTTTGCTACTCTTTCTCCAAGGCTTAAAAGCACCAAACTTCCTGTTAAGAGGTAATCTTACCTCTTAACAGTCTCACTTTCATAAAATTTTTTTAGACTTTCAGTATTATACTTAATTATGTCTCCATACCTTATTTCTCCATTATATATTTTTATGTTTATCACCTTTAAATTATACTCTTTTATTAAAGCATCATTTCCTTTTAACACAGCTTCATCACTATACAAAAATATCTTATCCTTTGTATCCTTTAATTGTAAATTTAAATTTGCATTTGCATTAATTGTAATGATACCGTTTGAGTCTTTACTCAAATCTAACACTTTTAAATCATTGTATTTCGTAAAATAACTTAATTCATCTTCTGGCACTATAAATGTATAGTTAACTAACTTATCCCGAATACCTTTAAGTTCTTTTTGGCTACTTTCAATATCTTTAAGCGCCTGTGCAAAATTCTTTTCATATAAGTCTCTATTCTTAGGATCTCTGTCTTGTATAGAATTTTTGATGTTTACTAACGCAACTTTATAGTTATCTATATTTAAAAGGTAAAATGGGTTATCCTTTAATACGGTATCTTTGTACTTTATAACTTTATTATAGGAGAGAAGCTTTACGCCCCTGGACATATTTATTACGCCTACCTTACTCTTGTTCAATTTGTCTATGAAATCATTTATCCAGGGCTCAAATCCAGCTCCCATGTAAATAAATAAATCTTTTTTTGCTACGTTACCCAGGCTGTCAGCTGAAAACTGAAAATTTATTTCTGAATCCCTATTCTTAAACATATACTCTACATAATGTTTATCTTTAACTATATCTTTAATCATGTAGTACGTTAACTTGTCTGGAGTAATAATCGCTAGATCAACATCATTTTTAGTTTCCAACTTAGCACTTTCAGTATTTTCTGTTTTGTTTTTTACTTGTTTTCCACAACTAATTAAAAATACTATAAAAAAGCAAAGCAATATTATTAGTTTTTTACTCAAACTATTCACCTCAATATAAAAATAACCTAGTAACTTATAAAAATAAACCTGTACTATATATTCTACATAATATAATTTAACAATGCAAACGGTAATAAATATTTACACAATTATAAATTGTAATTTATTACTACAAATAATTGCCAAAATATTTAATACTTATTACAGTTATGCTAAAATTAATATAAACTATTTTCTAAAAAGTTTAGCGAGGTTTAACTATGAACATTAGCATGGATAAAATAATAAGAGCAATATCTATAGCCTTAGACTTATCACAAATTAGTACAACTACAGCGGTTCCGGTAATAGAAAATGTAACCAACGTTAACTATTCAGCTCATCAATTTATGCATCATTCTCAAAGAACCACATATATTTCATTAGAAATTGCAAAGCATTTAAATTTAACTGATCATCAGCTAAAATTATTATATATTTCTGCACTACTGCATGATATAGGTGCTACTAACTATTTATATCATATAGATGCTACTAACTATTTATATGATATACATTTTTCAGATACCTTTATAGAAGCTCATTGTAATCTTGGGTCAAGCATAACTAAATCATTTCCCTACTTTCACGATATGTCTAATATAATATTAAACCATCATGAAAATTTTGATGGAAGTGGTCCTATGAATTTAAAAGGTAGTTTCATTCCTATAGAGAGCCAAATAATTCGAATTTCTGATTTAATCGAAGTATTGTATAGTGAAAGTATGCCAGCTTTTAAACAAAAATTCCAAATTATTTCTTGGATTAAAGATAGATCTGAAACTATATTTTCTCCATTACTAGTTGAGGCTTTTACTAAAGCTGCTTCAAATGATATGTTTTGGTTTAATGTTGAGAATATTAACTATATGGGATTTATTCTTGATAATATAGCTCCAAAGATAGATATGCTGTTAGACTTAAATCAGTTTGAGGATATAGCTTATATTTTTTCTAATATTATAGATAACAAGAGTAAATTTACTGCAGCACATTCCATAAAAATTGGAGAACTAGCCTACACTGTTTCGAAATTTCTAGAATATCCTGAAGAAAAGTGCCTACAAATGAAAGTTGCAGGTTTACTTCATGATATTGGAAAGCTTGCGATACCTTCTACAATTTTAGATAAAGATAGCTCCTTATCTAAAGAAGAATTTGCTATTATAAAATCTCATGTTTATTATACAAAAATTATTCTTGATAGAATAAAAGATCTAGGAAACATTATTGATTGGGCATCTAATCATCATGAAAAACTCGATGGCAGTGGCTATCCTCGAGGTCTAAATAGTGAGCAACTAACTGAAGAATCTCGTATAATGGCCGTTTGTGATATATACCAAGCTTTAACCGAAGATAGGCCATATCGAAAAGGACTTGGTAATGAGAAAGCTTTTGCCATAATGAATAATATGGTTTCTGAAGGCTTTATCTGCAACACAGCTTTGTCATATTTAAAAGATACCCTATATAGTTATAAGTCCTACTCATAGCCTAAGTTTCTTTTCTTTTTGTACACTTTTGGATAAAATATTTATGAGGTGAATTAATATGGAGTTTATTGTTAACAATGCTGATAGCACAATTGAGTTAGGTAAAAAGTTAGGCGCTCTTTTAAATAGCGGTGATATTATATGTATTAACGGAGACCTAGGTGCTGGTAAAACTCATTTTACAAAAGGTATTGCAAGAGGTCTTGGTATAAATGAACCTATTACCAGTCCTACATTTACCATTGTAAATGAATATACTGGTAGATTAAAGCTTTATCATTTCGATGTATATAGGGTTAACGATCCTGATGAGATAGAACTTATAGGGTTTGACGAATATATTTTTAGTGATGCTGTAAGTATCATAGAATGGTCCAATTACATAAAAGATCTAATTCCTAAGGAACGTATAGAAATAGAGATTAAAAAAGCTCTTGATCTAGGTACGGACTATAGAAAAGTTATAATAAAATGTTACGGTGACAGATATGAGCATATAAAGGAGTTAAAATAAGATATGAAAATTTTAAGTTTAGATACAGCTACAGAGTCAGCAACTTGTGCTGTATTAGATGATAACAGGTTACTAGGAGAAATAACCTTTAATTATAAAAAACAACATTCTGTGGTAGTTATGTCTATGATAGATACACTATTAAAAAATATACAACTTAACATAGGTTCTTTAGATGGATTTGTTGTTTCAAAGGGACCTGGTTCATTTACAGGTCTTAGAATAGGTGCATCTGTTATAAAAGGACTAAGCCAAGGCAGCGGTAAACCTTTTGTTGGAGTTTCATCTTTAGATGCTTTAGCATACAACTTAGCGTATACCCCTGGTATTATTTGCCCTATTCTTGATGCACTTAGAGGCAATGTTTATACAGCGCTATACAAATTTCAAGATGAAAAATTGAAACTTATAAGTGATTATATGATTATTTCTATAGATGATTTGATATCTATGTTAAACAAACACAATGAACCAGTGTATTTTATAGGCGATGCAATTCCTAATTTTAAGGAACACTTAATGCTGAATATGAGGGATATTACATTCTCTCCTGTACACCTTAATGTAGTTAAAGCTGCTTCTCTAGGTGAATTGGGATTAAACCTTCTAAACCAAGGAATATCTGATGATTTATATTCCTTTTCTCCTTTCTATATTAGAAAATCTCAAGCTGAGAGAGAATATGATGAAAAGTTGGAGTCTATAAAAAATGAATGATATTGAAATAGCTTCTTTAAGCCTACAGCACATTGACAGCGTACTTGCTATAGATTGTTTGAGTTTTCCCACTCCTTGGAGTAAAAGCTCCTTCATAAAAGAGATAGAAAATAATAAGTTTGCGCGATATGTTGTAGCTAAAAAAAGTGAATTTGTAATTGGCTACGCTGGCATGTGGCTCATTCTTGATGAAGGTCACATTACTAATATTGCAGTTCATCCAGAACATAGAGGCATAGGTGTTGGCAACCTCTTACTGGAAGCCTTAATTAAAATATGTAAAACAGAAGCTGCAGTAAGTATGACTTTAGAGGTAAGAAAATCTAATATCATAGCTCAAAGCCTGTATAAAAAGTATGGATTTGTAGAAGATGGCATTAGAAAAAACTACTATGCAGATAACAAAGAAGATGCCATAATAATGTGGAAGCATAACATATAAAAAAACAAGGATTGAAATTTTCAATCCTTGTTTTTTTATCGATACCCATAACTTAAATTTAACTTATACGTAGGAATATAATGCCAAAACTGAAGGCACTTTTAAAAACTTTTTTATCAGTCTTAGTGAAGTGTTTTTAGAAAATCTTAGGAGCTTTGATATGTTTGAGGTACGAGTTTATCAATGCTTCTTAGATTTTCAGAAACACGAACTTTAGACTGATTAAAAATTTTTAACGTGCCGAAGTTTGGCAGCATATTCCGGAGTATAAGTTAAATTTCGGGCACGGTTATCTATATTATTCTACAAGTATTCTATTATAGTTTTTCTTACCTCTTCTTACTAACATACTTCCATCCTTAAAGTTATCCTTTGTCACTATCATATTAGCATCTGTTACCTTTTCATCATTTACTGTAAGTCCACCTTGTTGTACCAATCTTCTAGCTTCACTCTTAGATGGCACAATTTTTGTAGATACAAGTAAATCCAGTATAGTGCCTCCTAATGAGTCTTCTTTAACAGTAACAGTAGGCACTGCACTCATGTCTTGACCACCAGAGAATAGTGCTTCTGCAGCTACTTTTGCCTTTTGAGCTTCTTCTTCGCCATGAATAAGCTTAGTAACCTCAAAAGCTAATACTTTTTTAGCTTCATTTATTTCAGCATCCTTAAGTGCTCCAAGCCTTCTAACTTCATCTATAGGTAGGAATGTTAAAAGAGCTAAACACTTCTCAACGTCTGCATCACCAACATTCCTCCAATATTGATAAAAATCATACGGTGATGTTTTATCTTTATCAAGCCATACTGCTCCACTTTCTGTCTTACCCATTTTTTTACCTTCACTGTTAGTTAAAAGCGTAAAGGTCATACCATACGCTGCTTTAGCTTCTTTTCTTCTTATTAAATCAGTACCTGCTAATATGTTAGACCATTGATCATCTCCGCCCATTTCAAGAACGCAGCCATATCTCCTGTTAAGCTCAAGGAAATCATATCCTTGCATTAGCATGTAGTTGAATTCAAGGAAGGATAATCCTTTTTCTAATCTTTGCTTAAAACATTCAGCCGCAAGCATTCTATTTACAGAAAATAGTGCTCCTACTTCCCTTAAAAATTCTATGTAATTAAGCCCCATCAACCAATTAGCATTGTTTTCCATTATAGCTTTTCCATCACTAAAATCAATTAACCTTGAAAATTGATTTTTAAAGCTTTCTGCATTATGTTCTATCTGTTCTTTGGTTAGCATCTTTCTCATGTCGGTTTTACCACTTGGGTCACCTACCATGGCTGTACCGCCTCCAATTAGAGCTATAGGTCTATGGCCTGCTCTTTGCATATGTGCCATAACCATCATTTGCAAAAAATGTCCAACATGAAGACTATCTGCAGTTGGATCAAAACCTATGTAAAATGTTACCTTTTCCTTTTCTAATAATTCTTTTATTTCCTCTTCGTGAGTTAGCTGCTTTATATATCCACGTTCTAGTAACGTATTATAAACGTTAGGCAATTTCAAACCCCTACCTTTCTAAGCATTATAAAGTTATCACACCTTGTTATAAATTATAGTATATATTTAAAGTATTTTTTTATCAATATTTAAATACATATAAAATGAGTTTTATGTTAAAATTTATTATATATACTTAATACTTAACTGAAAGGGTGTATTTTATGCAGAGCTGGGCTTTTAAGTCCGTGGTTTTATCCAACGAAATAAATTTAAATGCTATTGCTTCTCATTTCGGTATTAACAAGAAGTTTAAATGGGAAGAACCATTGATACTATCAGATCGATTTTTAAAAGGAGTCCTAAAAGAGGTAGATAATAAGTGGGTATATATATTTTACTTTGGATCTCTAGTTTTTATAAATATGGAGTTCCATGAAACTCAAGATATTTTAAAATATTTAAAAAATATTGATTTAAATCTGAAAAATAATGATATTATTAATGACTATACTGATGAATATAAACTTGAAGTAGATACTAAACATGACTATTCTTTATATAATGATTTAATGACATCAAATGAATTTTTACCGTATTATTTAGATATAATATCCTTAGTGCTGGCAAAATCCACTTGCTTGAAAAAAATTGAAATCGATATTGATAAACTTTTAGATGGTATAGAAAATATCATAAATTACTTAAATACAGGAAAATTTAATATGTCTGATGAGGATATAGCCAAAACTTCAGCTAAAGTTCTGACATTTAAGTATAATACCATTTCCTCACTTATGCTTTTAGATAAACCTAAAGCAGCCTGGGATAACGAAAATATAGAAAACTTTTATCTACAAATGGCATCTCTTTTTGACTTAGATGAAAGATATAAAAAGATACATCATAAAACGGAAATTCTAAAGGATATTACAGATGTATTTGCCACTTTAACTCACGAGAGAAGAGCAACAAAGCTGGAAATAATGGTTATTGTACTTATTTTATTTGAACTGATTATATCAATTGTGGAGTTTATACTAAAATTTTAAACTAATTTAAGACTGGGTATATGCCCAGCCTTAAATTAGTAAGTTATTTCATAGGAATTCTTTTATGCCTGGATATATTACCTTAAACTCTCCGTCCTTAATGGAGTTTATAAAATTCACTCTTCCCTTGTTCTTAAATGCTTTTTTCATCATATTAAATCCTCTACCTGAATTAATTATTTTATCTTCGTTATCTAATGCAATCATCTTTTCATATACCCACATGTTTCTTCTTATATAATTAAAATAGTTATTACTATTACCTTTAACCAATACCCCTGGACTAACTACAACTATACTATTATACCCAACTATTACTTCTATTTCTTTATTACATTCTGTATAATCCCTATACAGAACAGCATTTTTCACACCTTCATTTATAGCATAAACAGGATAGGACTTCGGTAATATATCTCGTAAAATTTTTTCACTTTTATTCAACATAGTTAGCAGATCTCCTTGAACTATAAGGATGTTATCTAAATTTTTATTAGCATTATTAATTATTTTTATCATATTATGTGGAACATAAATATTATTTGTTTTTGAAAATACTAAAAGTCCTCCTAAGGTTACCATATATTTACCTGAATCTTTATCCATGTATATAATTGAAGCATTCTCCATAAGATTTAATCTATTTTCCTCTTCTATTCTTATGCCTTGAGATATAAAATATTTATCAACAATGCTATTATCTATACATTCTAAAGTACTGCCAGGTACAGGACATAGTTCTATATTTAAACTTAAACCTTCTTGTAATGATGATATTATCTCTTGTTTTCTCATAGTATCATTTGTAGATCCTCTTCTTATGTAGAAGGCTCCGTTATCTCTTAATTGATATGGTTTCTGAGGTCCATCATATATATTTATAACTGCAACATTTTTACCTTCATATTTTACTAACTCAAAAGATATTGGTACTGGTGGCTCAATTCTAGAGCTTATTATTTGTTGTATTTTTTCTTCGCTAAGCTCTAAATCTCCAATTCCTAATACTCTTTTAGTTTTATCTTCTATACCTATTATTAAATAACCTCTTCCACCTCTTGAATTTGCTATAGCACAGATATCCTTAGCTAACTCTTTTCTGCCGCTGTCAGTATCAATTTCTATATGCTGTTTAAAATCTAATTTAGTACCCTCTGACTTTTTTAATAGATTTACTAACTTCTTCTTATCCATATTAATAACCTCAAATTTCTTATATAAATAATTATATTCATTAGTCTTACAAATATTGTGATAACTTAATTATAATACAATTTATTCTATTAAAGTTCTTATAATGTGCATAACAACTGATACGCACTAGCTTGATTTAAGTAACCTTAATATATTTATATTATACCTCTATTAGTATAGTTTTGCTTTATTTGCAATAGATTAAACCTTTATATCAACTTTGTTTTTTTTAGTTATTATGGTATAATATTCTTAGAGTTTAACTCTATAGAAATTTGTATATAGGTCAATTTTTTCAAGGTACTTTGTTCTCCTTAGTCATGGGAGGAAGTTATCAAGAATCAATTAGTCCTATGATTTAAGGAGGTTTTTTTAATGGCAGACAAAACTATTGTATGCAAGGATTGTGCAAAAGAATTTGTATTTACTGAAGGAGAACAAGCTTTCTACAAAGAAAAAGGATTTGAAAATGATCCTGTAAGATGCCCTGAATGTAGAAAGAAAAGAAAAGCTGAAAAAAACGGAGCAAGAAGCAGATAGCAAAAGAGAGGTCAAGCCTCTCTTTTATTGTTTATATATTATCACTATATTATTTTCTTATTATGTTACCTTTTTAATACCTTTGCTAAAGCCTTTTTTAATATCTTTGTTAAAGGCAATGCTAAAACTATTCCTGCAACTACTTGAGTAATGTTTCCAGGGATTTCTGCTGCTGCTAGTATAAACGCTTGACTAAATGCTATATTAGTTATAAAATGCATTATAATTACTCCAGCTACATAATAAGCGCCTATCATCCATATACCACTTAAAGCAAATCCAGCTATGTTATTCAATACATTATTTCCATCATAATCTTTTCTATAAGCTATACTTGCTGCAATATATGCCATAACTCCTTTTATAACAAAGGTAAAAGGTGCCCATACAGCGTATGGTGAAAGTAAATCAAACATACACATTCCTATAGCTGCAGATAAAAATGCCTTTTTTCTTCCAAGTAGCACTGCTGCCAAGAAGATCATAGTATCTCCAAGATGAACCACACCTTTTACAATAACACCACTTGGTATATTAATAACAGCTGTAGCAATATAAGTCATTGCTGCCATAAGTGCTACTTGTACCATATCTTGAACCTTTACACTACTTGCCGTAACTTTTTTATTTTCCATTACTTAAATTCACTCCTCTTCTATACAAAAACTTTTGTCAAAATTTTTATTCAGTATTAATTATATTGTCATACAAAAAAATATCAAATGTACCCATACAGTTTTATGAGTTATCCATTCCAAGTCAAAAAAACTATATTAATAATTTTAGTGAAAATTGTTAACACTAAAATTACTAACATGGTTTCTTTGAAATAAAAATAAATATCAAAAAGGAGGTGGAGAACTGATTTCTGTAGTAATTGAATCCTGTGATACTACCGTTCTATTTAGTTAATAGAATGAAAAACTATGCAAAAATCAATTTGTCATGGTTTTAGAAATCAGGTAATTGCATATGACTATTTTACGTTGGATAGGCGGTTTCGTATTATTGTTTTGGGTTATAGGTCTTATATTTAGAATAGGAGGCAGCTTCATTAATCTACTATTACTTATAGCTGCAATAGTATTTATTATAGACGCACTATTTGGCAGAAAAAAGGTGTAATAGATTGTAAAAGAGTTCAGTTTATATCTGGGCTCTTTTTGTTTTCAGTATACTTTATAATAGCTAAAATTCTGTGTATACTTAAAGTAATATTGTATGTTATAATTTATTCTGTGTAAGAAGGGGGATATTTTTATGTCTAATTTTATGGAAACAAGGGTATTTAATATAGCTAAAATTTTATTTACTAGAATTGTAGATTTTTTGAATAGATACTATTTTATCTTTATAGGTTTATATTTTTTACGTAAAGCTATACTAACTGCCCTTCACTCTAATTCAGGGGTTGATTATAAAACCTACATATTTGTACTAGCTTTTGCTAGTTTTACGGCATATTCTGAAATAAGAAAAGATGTAAACTGGATTCCATTTATAGCATTAGCCATTCCTTTTATGTTGTTTATATCTTATATAAATGTTCACGGTTATGAATTTTGGGGAAAAATGCTTAGCTGGCAAATTAGCCGGAATATAGTGGTAGACTTAAATCCTATATTTAAAAATATACCATTTAATGACGCTGCATTTATTAGATCATATAAATCAGAAACTCTAACTTGGATTCTCAGAATGGTGTATAATAATGGATTTGTTCTTCCCATATTACTTCCACTTTATAGAGCCTTCGTTTCAAAGGATTTTAAGAAAATGGTTAGGTATGCGTTATCTGGACATGTATTGCAAGTGTTTTTAATAACACCATTTTATCTTACTTTCCACTTGCAAGAAGTATGGTATGTTCTTGGTCATCCTGATGGTCTCGATAGACACTTAAGCCCAGAAGCTGCAGCAGGAGTAGCATTAAACTGTTTTCCTTCAATGCATACATCTATAGCCTTTGCAGCATTTTTACTAGCTAGAAGAGAAAGTAATAAAATCTTTAGTTACCTATGGCAATTTTTCTGCTTAAGCGTCATATTCTCTACAATGTATTTAGAGATACATTGGATTATAGATGTATTTGCCGGTATAATATTTGCTTACGGAACTGTAAAGTTAGTAGATTTTCTACTTGATAAAAGCAAAATATTTCTTCACAAACCTCTTAACATTATCTACTATAAAAAAACGAATTCCAATTATATTGGAAACTACTATACCAACTCTTTACAGTAGCAAAATAAAGAAGGTTTAAACTTTAATCATATTTTAAATGTTAAAGTTTAAACCTTCTTTATGCATATGTTATATCTAAGTTAACTATTCTGATTTACCAATATCTGATAGCACTAATCCTTTATTATGTTCTAATGCCCAACCTATAGCCCATTCGCTTTGGAATATTAGAATATCTCTATCTTTTAAATCCTTAACAATCTTAGTGTCACTTGTCAACACAAGTTTATCCGCACTAACCTCTGAACTTTCTATCCATCTAATTGCTCTATAAGCTAGTCTATCCATTTTTATATCTACATTGTATTCATGCTTCATCCTATATTCTAAAACTTCAAACTGAAGCACACCAACTACACCTACAATAATTTCTTCTATACCTATATTCAATTCCTTAAATACCTGTATAGCTCCTTCTTGAGAAATTTCAGTTACACCTTTTATAAATTGCTTTCTTTTCATAGTATCTAATGTTTTAACTCTAGCAAAATACTCTGGTGCAAAAACTGGTATACCTTGAAACTTAAATTTTTCCGAACCTGAGCATAGTGTATCCCCTATATTAAAAATTCCTGGGTCAAAAACACCTATTATATCTCCAGCGTAAGCCTCTTCTACAATCTCTCTATCCTGTGCTAAAAATTGCTGTGGCTGAGCAAGCTTAATCTTATTACCACCCTGCATATGAAACACTTCCATACCTTTTTGGAATTTACCAGAACAAATTCTCATAAAAGCAATTCTGTCTCTATGGGCAGGATTCATATTTGCTTGAATTTTAAATACAAATGCAGAAAAGTTATCCTGGAACACGTCTACTTCACCTTGATTTGATTCTCTTGGTAAAGGTGATGTTGTTAAGCCTAAAAAGTCTTTCAAAAATGGTTCTACTCCAAAATTAGTTAAAGCACTACCAAAGAATACGGGAGTTAAGGATCCCTCTCTAACCTTTTCTAAACTAAATTCATCTCCAGCTATATCAAGTAACTCTATATCTTCCATTAGTTTTTGATGAAGTGGGACTCCTAACAAATCCTTAAAGACCTCATCATCAACTTTACCTGCTATTGCTTCTACTGCAGTTTGACCATGGTTTCCACCATCAAATACTTCTATTAAATTTTTATTTCTATCATATATGCCTTTAAAGTCCGCTCCTGATCCTATAGGCCAGTTTATTGGATAAGATTTTATTCCTAAGGTATTTTCTATATCTTCCATTAGTTCGAAAGGATCCTTACTTTCTCTATCCATTTTATTTACGAAAGTAAAAATAGGTATACCTCTCAAACTACATACATGAAAAAGCTTTTTTGTTTGTTCCTCAACACCTTTTGCTGCGTCAATTACCATTACAGCGCTATCTGCAGCCATCAACGTTCTATATGTATCTTCACTAAAGTCTTGGTGACCAGGTGTATCTAATATATTTATACAGAACCCATCATAATTAAATTGCATAACCGATGAAGTAACTGAAATACCTCTTTGCTTCTCTATTTCCATCCAGTCAGAAACAGCATGCTTTGATGCTTTTCTAGCTTTTACTGAACCTGCTAATCTTATTGCGCCTCCATATAATAAAAGCTTTTCTGTTAACGTAGTCTTTCCAGCATCCGGGTGTGATATTATAGCAAAGGTTCTTCTTTTCTCAATTTCTCTTACTAATTCTGCCACAGCTCTCTCTCCTCTTCTTATTTTGCTTTCAACAATGATTTTAACTTCATTATATATTAATGTCAACTTGTGTACCTACTTATACTTTAACACTAATTTTTTACTTTTATTTCAATTATGTATAATAAACCCTATATTATTTATATTAAGTATAGATAACCACGCCCGAAATTTAATTTACACTCTGGGATATATTACCATGTTTCGTCACGTTAAATATTTTTAATTAGTCTAAAGCTCAAATTTGATAAAAATCTAAGAACTTTGATAAACTCGCTATGCTCAAACATATCTAAAGTTCTAAGATTTTTTATCAAATTTTCGCTAAGACTAATAAAAAATATTTAAATGTGACTTCAACATTGGTAATATACCCCTACGCATAAATTAAATTTAAGTTGAGGTTATCTATATATACAAGTTTCTATTAAATATATTATAAAACCAATTCATTAAGTTAAACGTTTAGAATATCTTCAAGTTAAACCTTATTTTATTATATAAATCTACAATCATTATTTATTTTACTACTATAAATGATATAATAATTATGGGTCTGTGACAAATTATTTTTATAAAAGTTATCTTGGGGAGGGTTATAATGTATAAATTAGTAGCATTAGATATGGACGGTACTCTATTAGACAAGGATAAAACTATTTCAGAGGAAAACTTTAAAGCAATTCAGGATGCCAGAAAAAAAGGCGTAAAAGTTATTTTAGCTACTGGTAGACCTTTAAAAGGAATTGAAAATTATTTACAGCAGTTAGACTTAGTAAGTGAAGAAGACTATGCTGTAGCCTTTAACGGTGCAGTAGTTCAAAACGTTAAAACTGGAGAAGTTTTGGCTAAAAATTATATGAATATGAATGACATTAAATACCTATATAACTTAAGTAAGGAGCTTGATGTAAATATTCATACTTTAACATTAGATACATGTTTAACACCTAAACTTAACAAATACAGCGAATTTGAAGCTGAAATGAACAATATACCACTTAAAGTAGTTGACTTTGACAACTTAGATCCCAACACTACAATAGTAAAGGTAATGTTTATAGATGAAGAAAATATACTTAACAGAGTAATAGCTAACCTTCCTAGTGAAGCTTATGATAAGTACACAGTAATTAGAAGTGCTCCGTATTTCTTAGAATTTATCAACAAGAAGGTACATAAAGGTTTTGGAATTGAAACCTTAGCTAAAAACCTTGGAATAAAACAAGAGGAAATTATCTGTATGGGGGATGCCGGCAACGATATCCATATGATAGAATATGCTGGTCTTGGAGTAGCAATGGGGAATGCTTTTCCAGAAGTTAAAGAAATAGCTAACTATGTAACAAAGACTAATGATGAACACGGTGTTGCTCATGTAATTAATAAGTTTATACTAGACAAAGAAAAAGTATGTTAAAAAACTGTAGATTGCAGGGTAGTTTCTTACTTCTGCAATCTACAGTTTTTTATACAATGTAACTTTATTTACCAGGTATAAAACCTACCTTTTTCTGCATCTTTCTAAGAACTTTATTTGATGTATAATATGCTTTTTCAGCACCTTTTTTATATACACCTTCAAGGTAATCCTTATCAGATAATATGTCATTAACTTTCTTTTGTACTGGTTCTAATTCGTTAACAATTGCTTCTGCCACATCTGATTTGAATTGAGCATACCCTTGACCTTCATATTTTTTCTCGATTTCATCAAAGCTCATTCCAGTTATTGCACTTAGTATAGTTATTAGATTTTTTATTCCTGGCTGATCATCATTGTATCTAACTAAACCTAAACTATCAGTAACACATCTGTTTATCTTCTTTCTTATAACCTCTGGTGGATCCATGATTAATATATAGCTATTTGGGTTATCTGAGGATTTTGACATTTTCTTAGTTGGCTCCTGTAAGTCCATAATCTTTGCTCCTGTTTCCGGTATATATGGTTCAGGAATAGTGAAAGTTGGACTATATAAGCTATTAAATCTTTCAGCAATATCTCTTGTAAGCTCTAGATGTTGTTTTTGATCTTTTCCAACTGGTACTAAATCAGTATTATACAATAATATATCTGCTGCCATTAATACAGGATAGTTTAGCAATCCTGCACTAACAGATTCCCCATATCTTTTTGACTTATCCTTATACTGAGTCATTCTTCCAAGTTCCCCTATATAGGTAGAGCAATTTAGTATCCATGCCGCCTCTGAATGAGTTGGTACATGAGATTGAATAAATATAGTGTTTTTATCTGGGTCTATTCCTGCTGCTAAGTATATGGCAAGTACTTCTAAGGTTCTTCTTCTTAAATCTTTCGGCTCCTGTTTTACTGTTATTGCATGCAAATCTACCACACAATAATAGCAGTCATATTGATCCTGTAGCTTAACCCAATTTTTTAAGGCTCCTAAATAATTTCCTATAGTTAAGTTACCTGATGGCTGAATTCCACTAAAAATCACTTTCTTCTTGTCTTCCATAAAAACTACCTCCAAGTTATCTCATAAAATATTAAAGCTCTTTACTCAAAAAAACCCTATGATTAAAAAATCATAGGGCGTGTTATGGGCGCTGTACCACCTATATTCGAAAAAACCATAGTAAGTCTTTTCCTCATTAAAGATACATAAACATATCCAGTCTTATAACGTAAGACTCACGTCCAAGAACTACTTTGAATTCATTCTGCTCCTCCAGAACCCATTCAACTTAAACATAACTACTGTAATCCCACCATCTACAGCTCTCTTCCAGTCTGTTTTTAAGCTTACTTGCTTTCTATCAAAAGATTTTATATATTATTCATTTCTAAAATTATATTATTCATTAAATGAGGATTTGTCAATACTTTCATAGAACTTATTATTAAAATAAGTGCCATGTTATAGCTTCATGGTACTTTTATAGATGTTTACTTTTTCCATAATCCATGTAGATTACAATAAGCTCTTGTAAATACTACATCTTCACCCAATCTAAATACAGCTTCTGGTTTTTCACCTGGCTTAAACCACTTTCTATATACTTTATTTGCGGTGTGTACTTCAACCCATTCAATATAATGTTCATCTGTCATAGGATGTTCTACTTCCCCTACTTTTACAATTACTCCATCTAAAGTTTTTTCTATGAATGGAACGTGTTTTTCAACAGCAGCATCTGTTGTATTTTCTGTGAGAAGAGTCATTGGTCTTCCACAGCAGTTCAAAGTTCCTCCAGCTTTATGAAGTACCTCTACTATATTACCACAGACCTCACATTTGTAAACTTGCCTTACCTCTGTCATTATAAAACCCCTCCTTGTTACAACACCTTATATTTATTAATAATTATTCTACACTTATAATTATTCTGCATAAGTTAAAATATTCCTTCTTATTTTATATTTTTAATTTTTCACACTTTTAAATTTAAAAGTTCCAGTTCTATATAGTGGACAAAGCTAGAAATTTAACTTATACGTAGGAATATGTTGTCAAAACTGAAAGCACATTTAAAAACTTTTTTATCAGTCTTAGTGAAGTGTTTTAGAAAATCTTAGAACCTTATATATGTTTGAGCGCAGCGAGTTTATATAAGGTTCTTAGATTTTCTTAAACACGAACTTTAGACTGATTAAAAGTTTTTAACGTGCTGAAGTGTGACAACATGTTCCGGAGTATAAGTTAAATTTCCATCCATGAACCTTACAATTTTATATAACCACTTTAACCTCATGTGAACCTTCCTTCAATATAGGAATTACTCCATCTTCTAATTTGTTGTTATCCAGCCAAATTCCTTTGCCTTCTCCTCTAACAACATTTATATTATACTTACATTGCTCTCTAGTATAATAAATATTGTAACTTTTCCAATCATCGGGTACACAAGGCTCTACAGTAAATCCTTTCTCCCCTTTAAACTTCAGTCCAAGTATGCTTTCAATACCTGTTCTATACATCCAGCCAGCAGCTCCTGTATACCAACTCCAGCCGCCTCTTCCTGTATGAGGTTCCACTGCATAAACATCTGCAGTCATTACATAGGGCTCTACCTTATAAACCTGGGAATTTAAATATGACTTTGAGTGATTTATAGGATTTATCATATGGAAAGTTCTCCAGGCCTTATTATTATACCCCATTTTAGCCATAGCCAATATTACCCATATAGACGCATGTGTGTATTGACCACCATTTTCTCTTACACCTGGTACATATCCCTTGATGTATCCTGGCTCTAAGGTAGATTTATCAAAGGCTGGAGTTAATAAAAGCACTATTCCCTTGTCATCTTTTATAAGATTTCTTTCCAAAGCCTCCATGGCCTCTTTTCTCCTAGACTCTCTTGCGGCACCAGATATTACTGACCAGGATTGTGATAAAGAATCTATTTGACATTCATCATTTTGCAGTGATCCAAGAGGAGTTCCATCATCAAAGTAGGCTCTTCTATACCAGCCTCCATCCCAAGCATTATGCTCTAAGTTTTCCTTTATGAAATCTTTTAGTTCTTTATATTTGTCTGCAGTATCTTTATCTTGTTTTTTCATACATATATCTATAAATTTATCTAATATACTATATAAGAACCAACCAAGCCATACACTCTCTCCTTTACCCTGGTTACCAACAGTACTCATACCATCATTCCAATCTCCAGAGCCCATTAACGGAATATTATGAGGACCAAATTTTAATGATTTTTCTATAGCCTTTATACAGTGTTCATATATAGTTCCTTTTTTATCAGATACCTTAGATATGTTATATCTTTCATCCTCACCTTCTTTTAATTCTTCATCTTCTAAATATGGGGCCTCTTCTTCTAAAATGCTATAATCCCCTGTATTTTTTATATAATCTATAGTGACGTAAGGTAACCACAATAAATCATCAGAGAATCTTGTTCTAATACCACTTTCTACTACAGGATGCCACCAGTGCTGCACATCTCCTTGTAAATATTGTTTAGATGCACTATATATAATATGCTCTCTAGTTATATTGGAATTAAGATAGCTTACAGCCATTACATCTTGCAGCTGATCTCTAAAGCCATAAGCACCTCCTGATTGATAAAAGGCAGTTCTAGCCCAGAATCTGCAGGATATAACCTGATACATAAGCCATCCATTAAGTATTAGATCCATAGACTTATCTGGAGTTTCTACATGTATTGTATTAAGCATCTTCTTCCAGTAAGCTTTACATTTATTTAATTCTTCCTCAGCCTTATTTTCTATACTGTACTTTTCTATAACCTTGTGAATATTTTCAAAACTTTCTTCTTGACCAAACAATACTGTAATTTCTTTTTCTCCATTAGCAGCTACAGTAACCTTAACATTTTCTGCAATACAAGGATCATATCCAGCTCCAACCTTATTAGAAAGCTTAATTTGTTTAAGTGATTTTGGTTCCTCTACACTTCCTCCTCTACCAATAAACTCTTTTCTGTCTCCAGTAAAAGATAACTCATCTCCACCTAATGCCTTCATATAACAAATCAATTTTCCAAAATGTTCGCTATAGGGATTTCTAGCATATATATATTCTTTCTCACTATTAAAACCTGTAAAAATGTATTGGGCTGTTTGTTCATGAGTTACTCCAAGTACCAATTTAGCATAATAACTTATGGACAATTTTCTTTCAAGTTGTGTGTTATTTTTAAGTTTTATTCTGCAAACTTTCACACTTTCATTAATATCAGCAAACATAGTCATTTCGCCCAGTATTCCATACTCTTCATGTTTAAAGGTTGAGTATCCAAATCCATGTTCTATGAAATACTCTCCCTTATTCCTTATAGGTTTAGGTGATATACTCCATATACTTCCTGTAATTTCGTCTCTTATATATACACTTTCACCTTCATTATCTATTACAGGATCATTTGACCAGGTTGTTAACTTGTTTTCTCTACTATTTTTGTTCCAAGTATATGCAACACCATTCTCTGAAACATGAAAACCAAAATTTCCGTTAGAAATTACATTTATCCAAGGAGCAGGTGTATTTTCATAATCCTTTAATAATATAATGTATGAATTACTTGCTTCATCAAAACCACCTATGCCATTAAAATAGTGCAAGTGAGGAAGTGTAAATTTATGTGATACAAAACTATATTCCTTACTTTCTACAGGTAAAAGTTCTATAGTGCTTTCTGTGTTTTCCTCTTCATCTTTAATTTGTGACTTTAACATACCTTTATCCCCGTATATTACAAGTCTAGAAATAGCAATTAGCAGGTTTATATCCTCTTCAACTATAGTAGCTCTATTGTGTAAGAAGATTCCTCCAGACTTATTTTGCTTATCTCTTGCATGGCTTGAGCTTATTAAGTCTCTTACAGCATCCTGAAGTGATTGTATATATGAATTTTCTTGTAAATTAACTACAACTAGATCTACCTTTAACCCCTTTGTACTCCAATACTCATGGGCATTAATCAGTTGCCTTACTAAATCTACATGATGCTCCTCTTTTATTATTAGTAGTACTATAGGAACATCTCCAGAAATACCATAGGTCCATAAAGCCGACTGTCCTTTACTTAAATTTGTAATATATTCATGTCTTTTCTTTAATGAGGTATTAAGAAATAAAATTTTCGATGCCATTGATTGATACATATTTGCTTGTGTTGATTTTATGCCTAGATAGCTTAATTCAAGCTGTGTTGCCGACCAAGTTAAATCAAAGGCTCTATCTACATTACCCAGGTCTTTGTATTTTTTTGCAATATCAATTATTTCCTCTTTTGAATCTGCTACAGCTGTAGTATAAGCTACTCTACAAGTTTCACCTTTTCCTATTGTCACCCTAACTCTCATACTTATTATAGGATCTAAAACTGCTCCTACAGTCATTTTTAATTGTGCATCATTATCCATAGCCAGGGGATTTGATAAAGTTCTCCCTCTGCCTATAAAATTTGCTCTATTAGTTTCGCATTGTGTTTTTCCAATAGCAGTTCCTTCTACTGCTACAGTTTGCATAATCCAAGGCCTTTTCTGCCCTTTGGCTCTCGGTCTTCTATTGGCAATAACACAATCTAATTCCTCTAAATATTCAGTTTTGATAAATAAATTACCAAAAGTAGGATGCACTAAATCTGCATTATATGGAGCTAAGGTTACCTCACAATAGCTGGTAATTTCAATTTCTCTTGTATAATCACTGTTATTTGTTATACTAATTGTTCTAACCTCAGCATTATCTTCATTAGATACTGTTATTTCTGTATTTGTTCTTAAATTACCATCTTTTCTTTTGAACTCTACTTTGTCAAGGGAAAATATAGCTTCATATTCTTCTCCTTCGTACTTGCAAGGTTCGTAGGTTGAACTCCAGTATTCATTTGAATTTAAGTTCTTTATATAAAAAAACATCCCTGTATTATCTGTAGTTACATCCTCTCTCCACCTATAGACCATCATGTCATCTTTTTTCGCATATCCACCACCACTGTTAGTTATCATTAATGAATAAGCACCATTTGATATCAGTTGACATTCTGGCATTTCTGTATTGGCTGTATCATATGGTCTCACAACTAAGCTTTGATTTTTATTTGTAACTTCACGGCTATCATACTGTTGCTCCCTATCATAAATAATAGCCTTAGGAACTCTTTCCTGAAGCAATAGTTCCGTTGCCTTCACAGCAGGAATTTTATGAAATCTCTCCTGAAGAACATTATTGTTTAATACGTTATCTAAGGCCATTAGACTCATTCCCTCATGATGAACCATAAAACATTTTACTATTTCCGCTTCTCTTCCTTTAGCAAGTCTTTCTTTAGTATAATCTATAGCTTCATAAAATCCATATCTTCCTTCCATTCCAATATCTATAAGCTTTTTAATGTTATTTATAGCACCTTGTAATTCAATTTGAAGTGCCATAATAGTAGAATATGGAGATATTACTAATTCGTTAACCAGCCCTCTCTTAAGTCCTAATCCAGGAACTCCAAAGGCCTTATACTGATAATTAGAGTTAACATCAAAATAGTAGAATGCTGATTCAGATATTCCCCATGGGACATTTCTATTTTTACAATATTTCTTTTGGCCTTCAACTACTGATATATAGGTTTTTTCTAACAAGGTGTTAGAGTAGTTTCTCATAATTATAAGAGGCATAAAATACTCGAACATTGTACCGCTCCAAGATACTAAGCTCTTATTCTTTCCAATAGCGGTCATAGCTCTCCCTAGTCTAAACCAGTGAGATTGCTCTATCTCCCCTTTAGCAATGGAAACAAAACTAGCTTGCCTTGACTCTGATGCCAATAAATCATAGTAGCTGTTACCTAGACTATCTCTTTCTACGTCATACCCTATAGAAAAAAGCTGTCTCTTATAATTGTAAAGCATTTTAAAATTAGTATTATTAGATATGTTATCCAATATTTCTCTCAGCTTTTCTATTTTCTTTATTAAACTATTTACTTCTCTCTTACTAGTCACAAATAGTTGCTTTAGTTCTCCTATCCAAGGTTCATTTTCATTTGAACTTTTATATAGTTCATTTAATTGAAGTTCTAGTTCATCAACGTTATCAGAAAAATTAATCAAAGATATATTGGAGCTTATGTTGTTAAATTTATTCATAATATGTGGTTCATCACTAGTTTTCTCTGTTATTAAATCAAGCCACGGAAATATTAATTTCATTTCTTTTAAATATTTTCCTATATCTTCTCTAAGCTTAGTATTCCAATATAGCTTCTTTGTTTTACCAGCTTCTTCTAATCTTATAACCACTGCCCATAATTCATGCAAAAATTCCTTCCATGAAACAGCATTAAATTTCTCACTATTGATTTCATCTGTTATTTGTCCATAGTAATTATTTAAATCATCTATATCTGATAACTCTTCTTTTGCTAGTTTTAAGGTATCTAATAATCCTAGTGCTAGATTTTTATTAAATATAGGTGTAGTTAAGTACTCCTTTAAAGACTGATTAGTAAGCCACAAATATCCAACTAAGTTTCCGCTATCTACTGTAGATATATATCTAGGATAAAGTGGCTGTTTTGTTTTAGTGTCATACCAATTATAATAATGCCCGCTATATTTCTCTAAGGATTCCATGTTATTAATTATAGTATCAATTCTTTCCACTAACTCTAAAATACCTATATAACCTAGGTCAAAGGCTACCAAGTTAGAAGTAATACCCATACCCATATTAGTAGGAGAAGTTCTAGTTGCAATACCATTGCTAGGATCTTCTTGATAGTTATCTGGTGCAAGCCAATTATTTTCTTGTGCTACAAAATCCTCAAAATATGCCCAAGTCTTCCTACATAATCTTCTTAGCAGCGTTTTCTGTTCACTGTCTATGTCTTCTTTCACATCTTTTATATGTCTGCTTATGTTATAAGCAATCCATGGACTTAAAAACCATATTACACAAGATGGAAGCATTAGTATCACAGTCTCTTCAGAATTTCTTAGAGCCATAAATATTATAAATACACTTATTAAGCTGCCAATCCACATAGAGGCTAAAAAATCTTTTAATTTTCGCCCTGAATTTGCTTCTACATCTGCCGCTGTTTGCCATTGCAAGAGATGTTTTTTACTAATAAATAATCGATACAAAGTTCTGACAATAGCATCAAGCATCAGATATGCTTGATAAGGTAAAAAACAAAATATTAAAAAAAACTGTTCAACAGCAATCTTCCAGCTGCTAATTTTTCCCGATAAACTTATTCCTCTGATTGGTGATACTACAATTTCCGATACGTCAAAAAATATGGGACACAGTAATGCAATAAAGGCAACTATAAGCCATTCATCTGGGTTTTCAAATATAATCAATGATACTATTACTAAGATTATAATAGATGGCGCTAAAAGACTTCTTCTCATGTTATCTACTATTTTCCACTTAGATAAACTATTCAATGGGCTCTTTCTAAATAACCAAGGAAGTAATTGCCAATCTCCCCTAACCCATCTGTGTAGTCTTTTTGAACTTGAATTATAATAAGCTGGGTATCCATCCACTAATTCAATATCTGTAACTAATGCAGCTCTAGTATATGATCCTTCTAGTAGATCATGACTTAATACTGAATTTTCAGGAATTTCATCCTTAAGTATACTAATAAATACATCTACATCATATATTCCTTTACCTGTAAAAATACCCTCATCAAATAAATCTTCGTATACATCGGATACAGCACTAGTATATAAATCCATTCCTGTTTCTCCAGAAAATATTCTAGAGAATAAAGTTTTATTAGCGCTTAAGCTTCCTACACTGACTCTTGGCTGCATTAGTCCATGCCCTCTAATCACCTTTTTCTTTGCGTTATCTACATAAGGTCTGTTTAGTACATGAGCCATAGCACCAACTAATTTTTTTGCACTATCCCTTGGCAGCTGTGTATCTGCATCTAAAGTTATAATATATTTAACTTTAGATAAATTATTTATATCTCCACTAATTACATTGTAACTTGTATCTTTGTCTCCTCTAATTAGATTATTGAACTCAACAAGCTTACCCCTCTTTCTTTCCCAGCCAAGCCAAATACCTTCTTTAGAATTATATTGTCTATATCTATTGAAGAAATAAAATATATCCTCTCCACTACTGCTATACTTTTCATTTAATTTTTTTACTAAACCTAGGGCTGTTTTCACTATGGTGTCATCTTCTTCCTCATGTTCTTTATCACTATCTTTAAAATCTCCCAATAACGCGAAATACAAATTTTCTTCTTTGTTTGCTAAATAATAAACCTCTAAATCATTTATCAGATTCTTAACTCTTAATTCTGCATCTAATAGTGTAGGTATTATAACTATGGTGCTGAACTCCTCTGGAATTCTACCTTTAAATTCAATCTTTGGAATATACCTAGGTTTCACAATTTTACTTATATTCCAATTAAAGGTAGATACAATTATTTCACTACAAGGTATTAAAATAATTAATGCTGCTATAATATATTTCCATATTACAGGAGCTGTATCATAGTAGAAACTTATGCTTACTATTGCTGCAGTTAAAACTATTGTTCCTAAAAGTATACTCCCTATATAAAAGCTAACATTTTTACTTCTAGCTTTACTGTCTATAGTATTTATTCCAGCTTCATCAAACTTTATCTTATTTTTTAAACACTGTACTCCATAGTCAACAATATAATATCCCACATGTTTCTTATATTCTTCTAAGCTATGGTTATTCATAGCATCTTCTGCACATTCAATAGCTTTTTTTGCTATAAAAGATTCTGGCATATTTATCTTTCTAGATAGTCTTTCTATATAATGTCTGTAATAATCCCTAGATTGAAAATCCATTTCTTCATATATATGTAGTGGATCTTTTCTTAAGATATTTTCTACATAACTTAATTTTTCAAAGCTATCCCTCCAATTTATAGCCTCAACTTCTCTAATACTGTTAATTGAGTTTCCTATAGATGCTTGGTATGATATTTCTTTCTGATGTTCCACAATAATTATTTTTTCTGCACTAGTTTCTTGACTATCTAATAGTTCATCTATCCACTTATAAACTATAGGATTTTCTACTCCATTATCTCTTATTACTTTCAATAACCTTTCAATAAGCTTAGGAGTAAAAGTTATTTGCTCTGCAGATAGTTTTTTAATTTCATCCTCTATTTTTTCATTAATGGAAGCATCTATAATTCTTTCTGCGATGCTGTCTCCTTTTTTTCTTTCCTTTTGAATAAAGACTATCCTATCTGTTATTTTACTTATATTTTGTATTAGCGCTATTTTAATCATTGCAGGAAGGGCCCATAATTCCCCACTTGTAAGCACAGTATTACTCTGGTATGAATTTATAAAAGTTTCTATAGTTTCTTCATCAATTTTACCATCAGTGTGTGCTACCAATTGTACAGCTAAATAATATACTCTTGGATAACACTTCATGCTACCTTTACTTATGACAGGAAGCTTCTTATAATACTCCTCTGGCATGTTGTGTCTTATATCCTTATACTCCTTTTGGATTAAATAAAGATTATCTAGAAGCCAATCCGCAGCTTGAATAACTTCATTTTTATTTTTAGCTTCTATATCTAGGTAGTCATAACCATCAAGTATTTTTCTGTAACTGGAATCTAAACTTTTTATTAACATCCTCCTGCAATTTGTTCTTTTAGTTACCTTAGAATAATTAGATATCTCAATAGCATGCTTTTTGAGTTCCTCCTTATTTATTTTTAAGCTTGGAACTTCCTCCATTATGTTTTCTTCATCTCTTTCGTTTCTATTAGGTATTATATAGACAGCCGCTATCAATATAATTAGTGCCAATAATATAATATAAAGCATAAAAATCCATCCTTTCATGTAAAAAGAATTCGTGCTTAGATTATTATTCCCACTATAAAGGAAAATATAAATATTAATATAATAAAAATACGCTGTGCAGAAAACTCTACACAGCGTATTTTTATTATATTAATATTTCATTTTCTATAACTTCTTCAAAAGTCTGTCTTCTACAGATTAAAGTGGCTTTTCCTTCTTTCACCATAGCTACAGCAGCTTTAGGTATCTTATTATAGTTGTTTGACATAGAGTATCCATATGCTCCTGTAGCTAGTACTGCTAATATATCTCCACTTTTAGCTTCTGGTAATTGCACATCCGTTAATAAAATATCTCCAGATTCGCAACACTTTCCTGATATAGTGACAACCTCTCTAGAGTTGTCCTCAACTTTGTTAGCTATAATACATTCATATTCAGCATTATATAATGCTGGTCTTATGTTATCAGTCATACCACCATCTACAGATACATATTTTCTAACATCTGGAATATCTTTTATAGACCCTACAGTATATAGAGTAATTCCAGCATTACCAACTATAGATCTTCCTGGTTCTATAGCAAGTGAAGGCAATTTTATATTAAGTTCTTTCGCTACTACTTCAGCTTTATCTAGTATAATTTTACAAAAATCTTCTAGCTTTTTAGGCGAATCCCCTTCTTTGTAATATATACCAAAGCCTCCACCTAAATCCAATTCTTTTACATCATATCCTGTTTCATCTTTAATACTTTTTACTATAGAAAGCATTATTTCTACTTCATCTTCATAAGGCTGAGTTTCAAATATTTGAGATCCTATATGGCAATGAAGTCCCATTAGTTCAATATTTGTCAGTTCTAAGGCTTTTTTTACTGCATCTGTAGTATTATTATTTAACACAGTAAATCCAAACTTCGAATCTATTTGACCTGTTTTTATATAGTCATGAGTATGAGCTTCTATACCAGGTGTTATTCTAAGTAATATTTTTTGTTTAATACCCTTTTCTTTTGCAATAGCATTTATCTTTTCTATTTCATAAAAATTATCTACTACAAATCTTCCTACTTGAAGATTTATTCCCATCTCCATTTCATCTAGAGTTTTATTATTACCATGAAAATATACTTTATCCATTGGGAAACCACTTTTCCAAGCTGTATATAGTTCTCCTCCTGAAACAACATCAAGGCATAAACCTTCGTCATTGATAACTTGGCACATAGCTAAAGTTAAAAATGCTTTTCCTGCATACGCAACTCTGTTAACACCCTCTTCTACTCTAAAAGCCTTATAATATCTTCTACATTGATCTCTTATTAATTCTTCGTCCATTACATACAGTGGTGTTCCAAATTCCTTTGCTAAATCTACTGTGCTTACTCCCCCTACATACAGGGTATTATTTTTAATTTCCATACTTCCGGTTGTTCTCATGCTAGATTTCCTCCTTAAAAAATACTATAGATTGAATTCATTGGCTACTATATTTATTGCTTTTAATTTATCTTCCTGTTTAATGGCACAGGTAATTCTAATTTCAGAAGTAGTAACCATTTTTACCTGTATTTCATTTTCACTAAACAGCTTAAACATTCTTGCTGCCACCCCTGAAGTAGTTTTCATTCCAATTCCTACTATTGAAAACTTTGTTATATCTTCATCAATAGCTATTTGCTCTGTATCTTTACAATATTTTTTTACAATTTGTAGACCTTCATTTAAATCAATTTTTGGAATAGTAAAGGATAAATTAACTTTATTATTTATTGGTGCTGTTTGGCTAATCATATCTATATTAATTCTCTTACTTGCAACACTTTCGAATAAATTTGAAAGTGTGTTTATGTTATTCGGAATATCCTTTATTGTTATAGCTACATCTTCATCGCTTGTTGCTAACCCTGTTACTGGTTTACCTTCCATATTCATATTATCTACCCCCCTAATAACGGTTCCTTTAGTATCACTATTACTTAATCCAACATATATTGGTATGTTATATTTTTGTGCAAGTTCAATAGATCTGGAATGCATTACCTGTGCTCCAAGACTTGATAACTCTAACATTTCTTCATAATCTATTTGTTCTAACTTTTTTGCTTCTTTATATTTTCGTGGATCAACGCTATATATTCCATCAACATCTGTATATATTTCACACACCCCATGAAGATTTACAGCTATAGCAACAGCCGTAGTATCAGAGCCACCTCTTCCTAAAGTTGTAATGTTTCCTTCATGGTTAATTCCTTGAAAACCAGCCACTATAACAATTTTCCCTTCACTTAAACTCTTCTTTATATTTTTTCCATCTATGCTTTCGATTAATGATTTACCATATTGTCCAGTAGTTTTTATTCCAATTTGGTATGCTGTATAGCTTACTGCGTCGTGACCTAAGCTCTTAATAGCCATAGCCAGTAATGCACTTGATATCATTTCTCCAGTAGATAGAAGGGCATCTAACTCTCTTTTATCAGGATTGTCAGTAATTTTATTAGCCATATCTATCAAATCATCCGTAGTATCTCCCATAGCAGAAACTACAACTACAATACTATCTCCTGCAAGCTTCCTTTTTATAACAGTATCAGCTACCATTTTTATTTTATCTATATTTCCAACAGAACTTCCACCATATTTTTGGACTATAACTGCCATAATATCACTCCTAAAAATTTCATATATTTAGAAACATATTCTTATAAAACATAAGTGCAGCAAAGGAACACCTCTGCTGCACAAAAAATTACATACGCAACGTCGTGTACCTTTGTAGCTCTCCACCTTCGTTAATAATTCAAATAAATCAGTAACGAAACTTCTCTTTATAATTTAAGAAAAGCAAGCACTCATTATAAAATCAAAGATTTTATATATGTACTTAAGTGACAACCTTACATATATTATATGCAAAGCCAGACAGTAGTTTCGCCAAACTACTCTCTTCGGCTATAATTCCTTTCCTTGCTCCTCACAGTCCGCCGACTAAAAACAAGTACTATTAATTACAGCACCTCTACCCTAGGTAGTATCCTCTATTAAATTATTTTTAGTTTATCATAAATGCATAGTCATTTCAACATTTATTTATAGATAACCGCAGCTTAAATTTAACTTATACGTAGGGATATATTACTAATGTTGAAGTCACATTTAAATATTTTTTTATTAGTCTAGTGAAAATTTGAGAAAAAATCTTAGAACTTTAGATATGTTTGAGCATAGCGAGTTTATCAAAGTTCTTAGATTTTTCTCAAATTTGAACTTTAGACTAATTAAAAATATTTAACGTGACGAAACATGGTAATATATCCCGGAGTATAAGTTAAATTTCGGGCGCGTTTATTTATATTCAGCACTCTTATGCTCTATAAAATTCGCTAAAAGATTTTAGTGAGTATACATAATCCTTAACTCCGCATAGCTCCCTAATAGAGTGCATAGACAGAATAGCCATTCCCATATCAACTGAATTTATATTTACATGACTAGAAGATATAGGCCCAATAGTAGATCCCCCTCTTTCATCAGAACGATTTACAAAGATTTGTACCGGAACTCCCGCTCTTTCACAGATACTCCTATATATAGCACTAGAAACACTGTCAGAAGTATAACTTTGACTTGCACTTACTTTAATTATTGGTCCCTTATTAATTATAGGTCTATTAACAGGATCACTCTTTTCTCCATAGTTCGGGTGAAGGGCATGACCTAGATCAGCAGAAATCATAAATGAGTTAGATATTGCTCTATAATAATCCTCTTTGTTAGTACTTTCACTTAAAATAATTCGCTCCAGTGTGCTTGATAAGAAAGGTGAATCCGCTCCTTGTTTTGTAGTACTTCCAACTTCTTCGTTATCAAAGCATACCATGACATTAGTACTTTCTGCAGCTTCAGCTCCAACTAAAGCCTTTATTCCTGAATATACTATTGATAAGTCATCTAGTCTTCCACTTGATATAAACTCATCATTAAGTCCCATGATACTTCCTTTTTCAAATTCATATAGAAACAGATCAAAATCTAGTATGTCACTCTCTTCCACATATAGTTCTTGTGCTATAGTTTTAATTAAATATTTTCCTTTTTCAAAGTTTTCGTTTACTAATGAGAGTAACGGTAGTATGTCTTTTTGTTTGTTAAGTTCAACTCCGGAATTTACGCTTCTATTCATGTGTATTGCCAAATTAGGTATTATCAAAAGTGGTCTGTTTATGTTTATAAACTTTATTTGTGGATGAAAAGGATCCTTACTCTTTATTGTAACTCTTCCCGCTATGGACAACGGTCTATCCAGCCATGTATTTATTATAGGCCCTCCATAGACCTCAGTATTTAATTTTATATAAGCTCCCTCTACTTCCATATCTGGATTTGGCTTTACTCTAAAGCCAGGTGAATCCGTGTGTGCTCCAATTATTCTAAAACCATTTTGTGATAACTCACCCTTTCCCACCACAAAAGCAATTAAAGCTGATTGATTTTTTACTACAAAATATTTTCCGCCTTTTTTTAAACTCCAGCGTTCTCCTTCCTTCAACTCAATAAAGCCTTCACCTAATATTATACTTTTTACAGATTCAACAGCATGAAAAGCTGTTGGGCTTTTATAAATAAAATCTATTAACTCCTGTGCCATTGCTAATTCTTCATTCATACTTACTCCTCCATTTTAAGTTAAATTTCGGGCATGGTTATCTATATAAGTATACCAAAATTTCACTTTCTTAATAATAAAAAGATACTACGTTATGTTATAATACTAATATACTTTTCACAACACTAAAATATTTTACAAAAGGTGCTTTTAAATGATTTCAAAGTTTTTAGTAAAAATTTTGTTAAGAATTACGAAAACATTTCTGATGAAAATATTAGGCAGTCTTATGGATACTTAAGTGGCATAATCGGAATAGTTGTTAACCTTAATGCTGTAATAACAATTCATAGAGATTTTACATAAACCCTTAAAAATCTTAAAAAAGTATATACAAAAATACACACTCCTGCATATCATATAATGATTGTAATAAATAAGGAGTGTGTGTTTATGAAGGGTAAGATTAGAAATTTCTTTCCAAGTGGTAACACTTCTTACGGCTTCTATTCTTTTTATCAATATATTATAACTAATGAGTCCCTTACAAAAAAAATCTTTGTCAGCGGAGGCTTAGCTGGAAATAAATCTCGTTTATTAGAAAATGCAGGAGAACTATTTTCTTCTAAAGGATATGATGTTGAGTACCACCATTGTTCATTTAACAGTGATTATATAAATAGTATAGTTATTAATGACTTAAACTTAGCATTATTAGATGGTACTTTAACACATGTAAGGTTATCTTAAAGACAAATTAAGAATTAAGGTAGAATGTATGATCAAAAATTCCAATAAATTATTATTTCCTGTTCTGATGTTTCTTTATTTTTCTCGCCAATTTCTATATAATCAATTAGTTCATTTACCATAGAGTGAGTAATGATTGAAAATTTCTTATATTCTTCCACTATACCTTTGTACTGCTCAACTGAGAGACTTTTCTTCTTTAGTTCATCGATTATTTTCTGCAAGTTTTCTTTTTTTACCACAAAATTCTCTTTTTCTTTCAAAAATACAGAGTTAAATTCACTAAATTCATCTTCTGATATCAATCCCTTTATCTTATCTAAATAGGTATTTTTCAAGGCTTCAATTCTAGATACTATTTCTTTTTCCATGCTTCTCAATTGCTTATTTAAGTACTGTAATCTCACTTCTAGCTGCTGTTCCTTCAATAACATTTCAGCCAATTTATCACTATCACAAAGTAGGTTTATATGTGTTCTCATCCTTTGTAAAACAATTTGTTCTAACTTTTCAAGTCTTATGGAATGACTTGTACAAAGTTTTTTCCTAGAATCCAATAAATAAAGTCTACACCTTAAATAACTATACTTCTTACTGGTACTGTTCTTAGCCATGTTACTTTTGCAGTCTAAGCACTTAACTTTTCCTGCTAGAATATGAGTTATACCATTCCTAGTACTTCTAACATTAGAATTTATCCTGTCCTGAACCATATTAAAGGTCTTTTTATCAATTATAGGTACATGAGTATCCTCCACAGTAATCCATTCATCCGGTCTAAGAATTTTTATTTTTTTAGATTTGCAACTTATCTTTTTACACTTGTGCTGTACCATATTACCAATATATAATTGGTTTTTTAAAATACGCTTTACAGTTGTCTTATTCCAAAAACCATAATGATTTTCTGAATAATTATTTTTATACTTAAAGCCCTTCATTTGTTTGTACTTTGTTGGATTAGGTATATTTCTTTTATTTAAAATACTAGCTATGTGCTGTGTTCCATTTCCTTCAATATATAAATTGAATATTAATCTTACTACCTGGGCAGCTTCCTCATCAACAATTAGTTTATTTTTGTCCTTAGGATCCTTTATATATCCATAGGAAGAAAATGATCCTATAAACTTCCCAGTATTCTGTTTCATTCGGAATACAGCTTTAATAGATTCAGAAATATCCTCACAGTACCACTCGTTAACAAGTCCATTAATTTGACGTGATTTTTTATTGTGTTTATCTAGTGTATCCACTCCATCTACTGCTGTTACAAATCTAATACCCCATTGCAAAAACTTATTATGAAGATACTTTTCTACCAATTCCATATCTCTTGTAAACCTTGATTGTGTCTTGCAAAGTATAATATTAAATTTTCCTTCTCTCGCATCCCTCAGCATAGAATTAAATTCAGGTCTTTCCGCATCAAGCCCAGAATAATCATCATCGCTATATATTTTATAGATATTCCAACCCTTTTCCAGTGCATATTTCATCAACAAGTTTTTTTGATTTTGTATACTCTCACTATCATCAATAGAGCTTTTCTTATTCTTATCCTCATCGCTTAATCTACAATAAATTGCTACCTTGCTCACCTTAATATACACCTCACTAGATTTATAGCGTTCTAAACTAGAAACTTAAATTATACGTAGGAATATGGTGCTGAAGTTTGGCAACATATTCGGTCGTATAAGTTAAGTTTCCACTGCAGAGACTATATCACAGCTTTCTTCTCTATTTTTTATTAGGTTATAAAATAATTTCTCTAAAGTTTCTTTTCTCTTATCTACATCTTCATTTTTGAATTTTTCAATTACCATAATTTTCATTTCTTTTTTACACATAAACATACCCCCATATTAGAATATGAGGGTATGTTTATATTTATTTTAATATTTTATCTTTACTATATTTAAATTTTGACCAAGGAACCCCATACAATTATTATTAATATATTAAAGTACTGCTGATTTACTTTTTATTATGTTACATTATTTTATATACTGTTTAATTGCATTTTGTTAATTAATGTGTAATTTTTATAATAAATAAACAACACCACAAGATAAAACATCTTGTGGTATTTATTCCATAAAAAAAAGCTTTTCCGAATTTATATGTAACCTTAGCGGTTGCTGCACCTTTTTTAAATCCCTCCATCTTTCTTTAGAAACAATCCATTGTAAGTTGTCAAATTGAGATTGTTGTTTTTCTTTATGACTGCTTAAATAAACTGTTACTGTATAGGGGCCTTCACTTATGCGATTTATACTATATTCAAATATATTGTTATCATCTTTCTTCTCTGCTAAATCAATGTGTTGTGCTCTAATACCAACATAAGATATAGAATTATTTATTTTACTGTTAACTTTAAGTGTGCATCCCCAATCCAATGCTTCTACTGTATCTTCTTTTATTTTTCTTGCTCTAGATATATTTTTACATCCCGTAAGTTGTGCTGCCGAAAGAGTTGGAGGCTTTTCAAATATATTTTCTCTTTTTCCACAAGCTGCCACATCTCCTTTATTTAATATTACGAGATCTTTACAAAGTCTGTATACCTCTTCCATATTATGAGATACAAATATAGTACTTCCTTTATAACTGGACAATGTATCCATAATCTGCTTTTCCATATGGCTTCTTAAGTGATTATCTAAAGCAGAGAAAGGCTCATCAAGCAATAATATTTCCGGCTCTATAGCTAAGGCTCTAGCAATAGCTACTCTCTGTTGTTGGCCACCTGAGAGTTGACTTGGAAATCTATTTTCAAGCCCTTCAAGCTTCATCATACTAACCTTCTCTTCTATTATCTGAGCTTGCTGATGTTTTGATAATCCCTTCAATGCAAAGCTTATATTTTCAGCTACTGTCATATTAGGAAATAAAGCATAATTCTGAAACAAAAACCCTACTTTTCTTTTGCGACTTGAAATATTTATACCTTTTTCTGAATCATAAAGAGTTTTGTCATTTAATATAATTTTCCCTTTAGTTGGAGTTTCTAAGCCTGCAATGCATCTTAACGTCATGCTCTTACCAGAACCTGAAGCTCCAAGCAAACCCAGAATATTATTATTAGCAGCATCAAATTTAACCTTTAAGTTAAATCCTGATAACTTTTTTTCAATATCAACATAAAGCCCCATATTACTACCTCCTCAAATTTTTTAAAAATTTTCGTTGGTGATCAGACCAATAATTCATTAATAGCATTACTACCATAGAAATTCCTACAATTAATATTACCCATATAAGTGCCTTATCCATTTCACCACTTTCTGCAGCAAAATAAATAGCAACAGGAATGGTTTGTGTTTTATGAGGTATGTTTCCAGCTACCATAAGAGTAGCTCCAAATTCTCCAAGTGCTCTTGCAAAAGATAATACAGTAGCTGCTGCTATACCAGGCCATGCTAGAGGCAATACAATTCTCCAAAATATTCTCCATTCAGATACGCCTAATGTCCTTGCTGCATTCACTATATTGTTATCTATTTGCTCAAAAGCTCCTCTTGTTGTTTTATACATAAGAGGAAATGCTACAACCGATGCCGCAATGACAGTAGAAGACCAAGAAAAAATTATGCTAGTTCCAAATTTTAAAAGGATTTTGCCTATTGGTCCATTCTTTCCTAATATAAGTAAAAGAAAGAACCCAACTACTGTGGGCGGTAAAACAAGGGGAAGGGTAAATATGGCATCTATAAGACCTTTCACCCTTCCATGATAGTTATTCATCCAATATGCTGCAGCAATTCCTATAAAAAATGTTATAAAAGTAGCTGTAAATGTTGTTTTTAAAGAAATCCATGCCGGTGATGAATCAAATCCCATATTCCTTTCCCCCTATGAAAATAAGTTAATCTTATTTAGCAGCTTTAAAGCCATACTTTTCAAATACTGCTTTAGCCTTATCTTCTGACAGGAATTTAGTAAATTCTTTTGCTGCTTCGACATTTTTACTGTCTTTTAATACAGCAACAGGATATACTACAGGTTTATGTGAATTTTCTGGTGCTGTAGCTACAATATTAACTTTATTAGATACTTTTGCATCAGTCTCATAAACAATACCTGCATCTACGTTTCCTGTTTCAACCCATGTTAAAACCTCTTTTACATCTTTACCTAGAACTGCTTTAGGTTGTACTTTGTCCGCTATCTTCAAAGATGTTAACACATCTTGAGCATATTGTCCTACTGGCACACTTTTAGGTTCTCCAAGTGCTATTTTCTTTACATTATCAGTTGCTAAATCGTTAAAATCTTTAATAGTTGATGAATCCTTTGGAGCTATCAAAACAACATTGTTTTCTAATAGATTTTTATTTGTGTCATCTATTAGTAGCCCTTTCTTTTTTAATGCATCCATTTGCTTTGTAGCTGCAGAAATAAATACATCTGCTGGAGCTCCTTGTTCTATTTGTTGCTGCAAAGTTCCTGATGCTCCAAAATTATATGTAATTGTAACATTAGGTTTTTCTTGAGAATATAATTTTTTAATATCCTCCATAGAATCCTTTAAGCTGGCAGCGGCTGATATAGTCAATGTTATAGCCTTTTCATCCTTAGGATTTGTTGTTGAATTTTGCTTAACACTGCCGCATCCAGCTGAAATAACTGTAATACCTAAAACTAACATAAGAAATAGTTTGCTCTTAAATCTTTTCATAGTATTCCTCCTAAAAACTTATTAAAACCTATTTATATCTTCTAAAAACCACCATGGTGTTGCATAAAAATATAACAAATACATTTTACTTATGTCTTATTATGTTATATCATGTTATACTAATTATAGTTATAATTCTTCAATTTTTCAAGTGGTTTTTTAATAATATGATAATTTAATTATGGTATAATACTATTACTGCGATTTTAAAATATTTGCTGTATATAGGATTATACGTAGGAATATGTTTACAAAGCTGAAAGTACACTTAAAAACTTTCTAATGTAATACAGGGTTGTTTTTTAATATTACTGTTGAACTAAAATATTATATATGTGTATAATTACATGAAACATTGTTTAACTTTCTAAAATCAATAAGATTTATTAATTTTCAAATATATTAAAAGAAAGGAGACTCATTATGTTTGAAGATACATCCTTAACACCACAAGAAGTAGCTGAAATATTAAAAATTACTAAAAATACAGTATATGAACTAATAAAAAGGGGAGAATTAAGCGGATATAAGGTAGGAAAAAAAATTAGAGTTGATTTAAAAGATGTAGAAGAATATAAAAACAGAACAAAAAACAGAGTAAATATTAGCCCTAATAATCAAAAAAATAATATTAATATAACATCACAAATAAACTCTTCTTCC
Source organism: Clostridium sp. DJ247 (assembly GCF_014231265.1). Lineage (NCBI taxonomy): Bacteria > Bacillati > Bacillota > Clostridia > Eubacteriales > Clostridiaceae > Clostridium > Clostridium sp. DJ247. The sequence goes on from NZ_JABAIW010000008.1 coordinate 84,393, forward strand.
CTAGAAGAAACAAACTTTAATAATGATTTCGTAATCTGCGGCCAAGATGTACTTCTTGATATACTATCTCGTTATCTTGAAATGCATTCACAAGGTGTGCATATTTTACGATCATACATCGGAAGCTATAATAGTCTATTAGGACTTTATCAAGGTAAGGTTCAAATAGCCACTTCTCACCTTTGGGATAGTGATACAAACCAATATAATATTCCATATGTACGAAGACTTGTTCCAGGTATTCCATCAGTAATAATTCATTTAACCTGCCGTATGCAAGGCTTTTATGTGAAAAAAGGTAATCCCAAAAATATTAATGGCTGGGAAGACTTAAAAAGGATCGATATTACCATAGTTAACAGAGAAAAGGGAAGTGGAACAAGGATTCTCCTTGACGAGCAATTACGACGTCTTGGCATTAAAGGCTATACACTAAATGGTTATGATCGAGAGTGTCTTTCTCACTTAGCAGTTGCAAGTACCGTTGCCAGAGGTGGCGCAGACTTAGGCATAGGTAATGAAAAAAATAGTCTACAAGTTCAAGGTGTTGATTTTATTCCACTACAGAAAGAAAGATATGAATTAGTTATGAGACAGGAGGACATGGGTAAACCTCTATTTAAGACAGTCATAGATATACTGCGTTCTGAAGAATTTAAAATGGAGCTTCTAGGCATAGGAGGATACGATCTCAATGAAATAGGAACAATAGTAGCAGAATTATAAGCTATACTGTATATGTGTTATATTGTTCTATACTTACACCATATTAAAACTTTTTTATTCTTTATGAAACTTCACCACATGTAACGGACCCCCAAAACCTTGGAATTACAAACGAAGTATTGAATATAGAAGAATATTGGAATACAGAGCTGTCTAAGGATATCAAAGAAGATATACTGAATATAAGAAATGAAATTAATGGTACCATACAAAGAGCATATAAATATATAGGAGCTGCAAAACTTATTCATGATAACTGGAGCATGTATAATAGAAATGCTCTAAACAATTCAAAGTTATCTCAGCTCAGCGAAGACTTGAAAAATAAAATTTTTACCAACCATGAAATTAAAGATCTCGGTAATGAAAGACATCTTTTTGTTACTGCATTTGTCCCTGATGGTATAGTAACTTTTATAGATGATTTATGTGACGATTGCGAAAAAATATATGTATTAAATGGAGGTCCAGGTACTGGCAAAACTCCTTTACTGAAGTTTATATATACTGAAGCTCTTAAAAGAGGTTTCTTTGTAGAAGTATATCACGATGCACTTGTGCCTGATAAAATTGAACATATAATAATACCTGAACTGAAAACTGCATTAATAAGCGCTAATGAAATTAATGGTAAAAAATTTAATGGCACACAAATATACCTAGAAAACTTTATAGATTATTCTCTTATAAATAAGCTTCAACTAAAAAAAGATAAAGAAATGTTTTATAGTCTGTTGAACATATCTTTAGATATAGTTTCATCCACTAAAAAACTTTATACTAGTCTTGAAACCTATTGTATACAAAATATTAATTTTAACGAGCCGGATGAAGTTTCCGCAAACATAGCAAATAAACTATTAAAGTATGAAAAAGATTGTCTAGAAAAACAAGGCCTATCCATACGTTGTCAGCCGTAAGATTTACTAGTACGTTAACTATAAAGCTATTTTTATATTGTTAACTCTAAAACTCTTTTAACTTAAATTATATAGATACCCATAGTTTAAATTTAACTTATACGTAGGGACATATTACCAATGTTGAAGTCACATTTAAATATTTTTTTATTAGTCTTAGCGAAAATTTGATAAAAAATCTTAGAACTTTAGATATGTTTGAGCATAGCGAGTTTATCAAAGTTCTTAGATTTTTATCAAATTTGAGCTTTAGACTAATAAAAAATATTTAACGTGACGAAACATGGTAATATGTCCCGGAGTATAAGTTAAATTTCGGGCATGGTTATCTATATTAATTTAAACCTTATTTTTTCACCCTAAATCCTTTCGACTTAGAAACCATTCTTCCTATAGAGTTAATTTTACCAGTAATACAGCCTCTGCAATGTGCTGGAGTATCCCCTGTACAAATTTTACCTGGATATAATGCATATAGTTTTCTATATTCACCTTCAGTTACATTTGGCATAACTACATTAGCTCCACTTTGAAGTGCTATTATTCTGCCGTTTTTATCTAAACTTTCCATAGCTGTAGTAGCTGGTATATTAATATCTGGATTCAGAAGCCTAGTTAATGCCATGACCTTTAAGCTTAAAGTGAAATCTCCACCCCCTGCATCTTTTAAAGGAGTGTCTTCATTTGGAATAAATGGCCCTATCCCTACCATGTCAGCTCCTATTTCTTTAAAAAATAATATATCATTAGCTAAGGATTCTATACTTTGATTTGGTAATCCAACTAGACATCCTGTTCCAACCTCATATCCTAAGGTCTTTAAGTCCTCAAGACATCTCTTTCTTTCCTCGTGACTCATTCCTGGGTCCATATCTTCATATAGTTTTTTATCTGTGGTTTCTATCCTTATAAGATACCTATCTGCACCAACCTCTTTATAAGCCTTATACTCTTCAAAGGTTTTCTCTCCTATACTCAACGTAATAGCAATATCTAATTTCTTTATATTTGATATTATATACTTCATTTTATCAACTGTATAATATTCATCTTCACCAGACTGCATTACTACAGTTTTATATCCATATGTCACTGCCTTAGATGCTAGTTCTATTATTTCATCTGGTTCCAATCTATATCTCTTTATATTTTTGTTTGCTGCTCTTAATCCACAATATAAACAGTTACGCTTACATATATTTGAGAACTCAATAAGTCCTCTTAGATGCACTTCATCACCTACATACCTCTTTCTTACTCTATCTGCTGCTTTAAAAAGCTCATCATTTACACTGTCATCCTCTAACAGAGTTATCAATTCTTCTTTATTTAAGCTGTGAGTTTCTTCTGCTTTTTCAATCAAATCTATAACCATAGCAACATTTTTCCTTTCTTTAAATTATTACTTGACTTTTATTAAGTAAGCAAAAAAGCTTTCAGTGAATGAAAGCTTTTTTATTTAATCGAGGAAGTCTTATATATAAATAATTCATGCAAAGCACGTGTAGACATTACATACATTAATTTGTCTTCTTGTTGGCTATCTGTGTTAACAGTGTCTATAACTATAACACTATCAAACTCTAACCCTTTAGCAAAATAACAAGGAAGTATTACCTCTCCACTAGAGTAAATTATATCTTCTCTATCAATCATCTTTATGTGTATTTTACTCTTAATGAGATTTCCTAATATTTTAGTTTCCTCTAAGTCTCTGCAGACTATGGCAATACTTTCGTAATTTCTCTCCTTTAATTTTATAACATTATCTACTATTTTGTCTACAAGCTCAGTGATGTTCTGAACCTGTTTTTCTACAACTTCTTCACCATTTCTTACTAAAGGTACTGTTTTGTTACTTTTTAAGTATTTATTTGCATAATTCATTATTTCCTTTGTAGACCTATAGCTTTTAGATAGTTTAAAGTGCTCTATCTCTGTATCAAGTAATACATGTTCTAAATTAAGCATTGCTGGTTCACCTTTTATGGGAACTATCCTCTGATTACTGTCACCAACTACTGTAAAGGACTTACATCCAGTAAGTTCTTTTATAACCAAAAACTGAAGTGGTGAATAATCTTGAGCTTCATCTATAACTACATGTTTTATCTCTCTTTTATATTTTAACCCATCTAGCTTTATTTTTAAATAGAGAATTGGAGATAGATCATCATAAGTTAACTGTTTATTATTATTAAAATTATTATACAGCTCTATAACATCAGGATTATTAATCCAAGATAGGTTTTTCTTTATCCTCATAACTTCCTTAATAGTATCTCGTATTCTGTTTCTTTTTATAAATTCCAAGTTATTTTGCTGTATTTTTAATTCATCCGGTGATAAGCTTTTTATTGATTCTTCATGTTCTTTTTGTATTTGTCTTACTATACTATCTCTTTTATCTCTTATCTTAGAGTATATAATTCTTTTTATTTTCTTACTTCTTCTAAATAAAGGCATATCTCTAAAATGCTTTTCAAACATTTCATAAATTTCATTACCATCTACGATTACTTCATTATAAAAATCTACGTTTGTTATGTTGAAATAATTATAGTTTAAAGCTTCAATAAAAGAATCTAACTCTTTTATATATTCTACAGAGCCCTTATACATTATTTCTTCATTAAATTCTTTATGGTTGCTGAGGGTTTTTTCCATATAATCTTTAAAACTCATCACATTATCTATATCTAAAATTTCTAAAACAAAGTCTCTAAATGTAGTTTGCTTTACGCCTACCTCTCCTAGGCTCGGTAAAACCATTGATATATAGTCTACAAATATGCTATTAGGGCCCAATATTAACACTTTATCTTGTAGTATATTTCTATAGTTATACAATAAATAAGCAACTCTGTGCAGCGCTATAGTTGTCTTACCACTACCAGCTACTCCATCTACTACTATAGTCTTGTTTCTAGGCTGTCTTATGATATTATCCTGTTCTTGCTGTATTGTCATTACAATATCTTTTAACTTATCTCCCGCATTTTTACTTAAAACCATTTGTAGTATTTCATCTTTAACATCAATGCTGGAATCAAACATACCTAGCAATTTCGCCTTCTTTATTACAAATTGCCTCTTTGACAAAATATTAGCTGTTATATCACCCTCTGGAGCTTTGTATACTACTTCACCTAACTTGCCAGCATAAAACAACGCAGATATTGGAGATCTCCAATCTACAACTATAGGTTCATATTCTTCCTCTTTAGTTACCCCAAATCTACCTATATAAAAGTTTTCAGCACCCAGATCATCTTCAAAATCTATTTTACCAAAATAAGGAGAAGCACTGAGGATATTCAGTTCCCTTAGTCTTCTATCTACATATTTAAAAGTTTCTTCTCTAATATATGCTTCATGATCAAAGTACTCCGCTACCTTATCCTCATCATCTCGATATTCTTCAAGACTTTTCTTTCTTGCATTTACTATATATTCTGCTGCTTGTTTCCTCTTTTGCACAAATACCGATATTTGTTTCTTTATCTCACCAATAACTTCTTCTAACTTTTCCTTTTCAAAATTAAGCTCTAATTCTTTTGTTAACTCTCTTTCTAATTCACTGCTCTCCATAGTCAAATCTCCTTCTAGTTTATATTTTTTTCATAATATTTTATTCAAGAGATTTTTCCTCAGCAACTTTTCCATTGTTGCCTACAAATTCATTCACCATATCCATAAACTCATCACCCATTAGGGTTTCTTTTTCAAGAAGTCTTTCGGATATTATAGTCAATAATTCCTTGTTATCTACAAGTATCTGTTTTGACTTATTATGTGCTTCCTTAATTATTCTCAGCGTTTCATCATCAATAACTGCAGCAGTTTCTGCACTGCAATTTTGAATTGGTCTTCCATCAAGATATCTATTTTGTATAGATTCTAATCCCATCATATCAAATCTTTCTGTCATCCCATACATAGTTACCATACTTCTTGCAGTTTGTGTTGCTCTTTCAATATCATTAGAAGCACCAGTAGATATGCTATTAAATTCTACCTCTTCCGCTGCTCTACCTCCAAGCATTACACATATTTGATCAATCATTTCTTCCTTAGTTATAAGATACTTTTCTTCTGCAGGAAGCTGCATAGTATACCCCAATGCTCCCATGGTTCTTGGGACTATAGTTATCTTGTGCACTGGGTCCGTATGTTTTAATAAAGCTGCTATAAGTGCATGACCCACCTCGTGGAAAGCTACAGCTCTTTTCTCTTTAGGAGATAATATCCTATCCTTTTTTTCCTTACCAGCAATAATTACTTCTACAGCTTCTTCTAAGTCTTCCTGTGCTACTTCTCTCCTATTATTTTTAACAGCTCTTAATGCTGCCTCATTTATGATATTAGCTAAATCTGCCCCTACTGCTCCCGGAGTACTTTTAGCAATGGAATTTAAATCCACTTCCTTAGATATTTTAACTTCTTTAGCATGAACCTTTAAAATATCTTCTCTTCCCTTTAAGTCAGGTCTATCTACTATCACTCTTCTGTCAAATCTACCAGGTCGAAGCAGTGCTTTATCAAGTACTTCTGGTCTGTTAGTAGCTGCTAAAATTACAACTCCCTTAGACGAATCAAATCCATCCATCTCAGCAAGTAACTGATTTAAAGTTTGTTCTCTTTCATCGTTTCCTGATATGTTTCCATCTCTACTCTTTCCAATGGCATCAATTTCGTCTATAAATATGATACAAGGAGCCTTTTGCTGAGCCTGTTCAAATAAGTCTCTAACTCTAGCAGCTCCCATACCAACAAACATTTCAACAAATGCAGACCCTGATATAGAGAAGAAAGGGACTTTTGCTTCCCCTGCAACAGCCTTAGCTATTAAAGTTTTACCTGTTCCCGGAGGACCTACTAATAGTGCTCCCTTAGGAAGCTTTGCACCAATTTCTGTATATTTTTTAGGATTATGCAAAAAATCCACTATTTCTACTAATGATTCCTTAGCTTCTTCTTGTCCAGCCACATCATTAAAAGTTACTCCGGTTTCACTTTCTGCATATATTTTAGCAGTATTTTTGCCAAAAGACATGACTCCGCTTCCCATTTTTTTATCTATTCTACCAAATAGTACTCTTCCTAGGAACATAAAAATTAAAATTGGTAATACCCAATTTATAAAAAAGTTTCTTAGTGGACTATCTTCTTGTGGTGTGCCACCGTATTTTATTTTTGCGGCATCTAGTTTCTTTATTAGATCAGGATCGTCAACTCTTTCAGTATATAATATCTTTCCTTTTTCTCCGTCAGAAGGTTTGGGCACTATTAATAATCTATCTTTAGATATCTGTACTTCTTGAATTTTATTTTGACTTATATAATTTGTAAAATCACTATATTTTATGTGTTGTGTTTTCAAATTAACTATATAGTCGTTTAAGAAGAATATTATTACCGCTACTGCAATGGCATAGTAAATTCCATACTTAAACTTATTACTATCAAACTTATTTTTATTAAACATTATACGCCTCCATACTAATGGTTTTTAGTCTCTAGTTATATTATATCAATAAAAATGATTTTACCTACATTGTTAACAAATAATTTTAAAGTAATTTTTAATTTATACATATTCTTTGCCTAAAAACCATATCTATAGCTTATTCTTCATTCAAATATACTAATGCACTTTCTGCAAAAACAGCAGCAGACTTATATATTATATCCTCATCTATATTAAATTCAGGGTTATGCAATGGCTTTGTAATACCTTTTTCAGCATTATAAGTACCTACCCAAAAAAATGTTCCTGGTACCTTTTCTTCAAAACTAGAGAAATCTTCTCCTATCATTGTTGGTTTGTCTATGATGGTCACATTCTTGTGTCCTAGCACTTTACTGGCAGCCCTACCCACAACTGAAGTTATTTCACTATCATTTATAACGGGTGCATGATAAGGCATATACTTAAATTCATACTCAGCTCTATTAGCTAAACTTATACCGCTAATAATTGATTCCATTATGCTAGGAATCTTAGCTCTAACCTCATGGGTAAGTGTTCTTATGGTTCCTTCCAGTTCAGCTCTATCAGGTATTACATTATGTGCTAATCCGGAATTAAATTTTCCTATAGTAATAACCACTGGCTCCAATGGATCCACTTTTCTGCTTATTACAGTTTGTAAAGCCATATATATTTCACAAGCTACAGCTATAGGATCTATACACTTATGCGGTTGTCCACCATGTCCACCTTTTCCTTGTATAATTATTTTAAAGTTATCTGTAGCTGCCATAAGAGACCCAGCTTTAATTCCTATCTTACCTGCTGGAATACTTGGCCAAACATGAGCACCTATTACTGCATCAACCTTAGGATTTTCTAGCACCCCACTATTTATAACTCTTTCCGCACCTCCCTCTTTCTCTTCTGCTGGTTGAAACAAAAATTTTATATTACCATGAATCTTATCTCTTAGTTGAGATAAAATTGCTGCAGCTCCTATAAGCCAAGCTACATGTGCATCGTGACCGCAAGCGTGCATTAAATTAGGATATTGAGATTTATATTTTACGCTATTCTCTTCCGAAACCCTCAAACAATCCATATCTGCTCTTAGAAGGATTGTCTTTCCTGGATGCTCACCTCTAAGAATACCTAAAACTCCTGTGCCTCCGATATTTCTTTCCACTTCTATTCCATAGTGTTCAAGCCTTTCAGCTATTATCCCTGCAGTTCTTATCTCATTCAAACCTATTTCCGGATGTGCATGTATATCTCTTCTTATGTGTACTAGCAGTTCCTTTATTTCTTCAGCTTTTTTTATAACTATATTCTCATACATTTAAATTTCACCTCTTTTTCATATGTTTCTTTGTATCAACTGATTCTTAGCTTTAAAGTAAGTATTAGATCAAGTAGTCATTGGATAAATAAAAAATGAGGACTTATTTCTGCTCCTCATTTTTTATCCGATAACTTACCTACCCTAATACTGCCATCCTCTATAGGTGCCAGATATGGGGCGGCTACGTCCCTGGATAAGTTCTTCTAAGCTTCAACTGGAGTAAGTATTCCTTACAAGAAAACTCCATCTGAAGCTAAGAATTACTTGATTTTTAATAATTATTTTTTAATATGCTCTTCCCCAGTAAACAAGCTTACTAGCCTTTTTACCGCAGCATACACATGTATCCGATACATTTTCTTGTGCAAATGGCATACATCTAGAAGTTGCTCCAGTTTCTTCCCTAATTTTATCCTCACAAGCTCTGTCCTCACACCACATAGCTTTTACAAAACCTGTTTTGTTTTCAACTATATCTTTGAATTCATCCATATTTGTTGCAACGCTTGTTTTCTGTTCTCTAACTGCCTTTGCAGCTTCAAACATTGAATTGTGTATATCATCCAAAAGTTGTGGTATTTTTGTTTCCAACTCTTCCATTGGAACTATTATTTTTTCTCTAGTATCTCTTCTTACTAAAACTACCTGATTCTTTTCTATATCTTTAGGCCCAACCTCTAAACGAACCGGAACACCTTTCATTTCATATTCGCTGAACTTCCATCCTGGTGTCTTATCGCTACTGTCTACTTTTACTCTAGCTACTTTAGAAATTCTTTCTTTTAATTCATTAGCCTTATCGATAACACCTGGCTTATGCTGAGCTATTGGAATTATTACAACCTGAATAGGTGCTATTCTAGGAGGCATTTTTAATCCATCATTATCTCCATGAACCATTATTATAGCTCCTATTATACGAGTACTCATACCCCATGAAGTTTGATTAACATACTCAAGCTTTCCGCTCTTATCAGAGAACTGTATTCCAAAAGCTTTTGCAAAGTTTTGACCAAAGAAATGAGAAGTTCCTGATTGTAATGCCTTTCCATCATGCATTAATGCTTCTATTGTATAAGTTGCATCTGCTCCTGCAAATTTTTCCTTCTCTGTTTTTCTACCTTTTACTACTGGAATAGCTAGCATATTTTCACAAACTTCTGCGTATATATTTAACATTTTTATAGTTTCTGCCTCTGCTTCTTCTTTAGTAGCATGTATTGTATGTCCTTCTTGCCATAAAAATTCACTAGTTCTTAGAAAAGGTCTTGTGGTCTTTTCCCATCTAACTACTGAACACCATTGATTATATAGCTTTGGTAAGTCCTTATAAGATTGAACTATTTTAGCATAGTGCTCACAAAATAAAGTTTCTGACGTTGGACGAACACATAGCTTTTCTGTTAGCTCTTCATGACCACCTTGTGTAACCCATGCCACCTCTGGAGCAAATCCTTCAACATGATCCTTTTCTTTCTGAAGTAAACTCTCTGGAATAAATACTGGCATATAAACATTTTCGTGTCCTGTTTCTTTAAATCTAGCATCTAGATATTTTTGTATATTTTCCCATAGAGCATAAGAATAAGGACGTAGAATTACACATCCTCTTACACTTGAATAATCAGCTAATTCTGCTTTTTTAATTATATCTGTGTACCATTGAGCAAAATCCACATCCATAGGGGTAATTTGCTCTACTAATTTTTTATCTTTTTCCATACTTTTCTCCTCCTATACTAATGTATAAAAACAAATACTTTTTATAATTATTTACTTACTTAATGATAAAATAAAATATAAAAAACCCCAAATCCCAATAAGGGACCGAGGTTATAATCGGCGGTACCACCCTAGTTAATATATTAATAATATACTCTCTCTAAATTGTATAACGGCAATAATAACCGCTGTATCCTACTATTATTTCAGTACAGAACTCCGAGGTAGGTTCAAAATAGTCTTATAGGAATTTTCCACCCTTAATTCCCTCTCTTTAAAAAGACTTAAATTTTTACTAATCCTCTTCTTAGTATTTATAAAAGTTTAATTTTAGACTTATTTTATATAATAGAATATTGTAATTTAATTGTCAATAGTATAAAAATCTTTATAGTGTCATAGACAAAGAAGTGTATACTCCTACCTAATCTTTCTTTAATGTATCATAATCTTCAATATTCTCTACAATATCCTTTATAACTTCTTCAAATAGTTTATTATCAAAATTCAAATAATAGTATATAAACTGCTCTTTTCTTTCGGCCTTAACAAGTCCTACATCCCTAAGTTTTGCTAAATGTTTTGATATCTTAGGCTGTGTCTCGCCCATTATTCCACACATCTGACAAACACAAAGTTTCTTATGATATAAAAGCACTAAAATTCTTATTCTAGTTTCATCTGAAACCATTTAAAAAAATCAGTTAATTTATCCATTGTATTTCACTTCCTTCGTTAACAAGCAATTATACTTATATACACATATGTGTATATAAGTATATTATATCTATTACCTATACTTGTAAACTGCTACTATAAAATTTATAAAAAAAGGCCAGTACAAACTGACCTTTCTAATATTTACTTCAATTATTGGATTTCTGTATTTCTCTTATAGTTAAAATATTTTCTGCCCCAGGTCAACGCTACATTAACAAGTGCTATCATTACAGGCACTTCAATGAGTGGCCCTATAACTGCAGTAAATGCCTCTTTTGATTCAATTCCAAATACTGCAATAGCAACGGCTATAGCGAGTTCAAAATTATTGCTGGCTGAAGTAAAAGAAAGACTTACTGTTTTGTGATAATCTATTCCTGCCTTATGACTTATAAAGAAAGAAACAGAAAACATTATTATAAAGTATATAACTAAAGGTATTGCTATTCTTATAACATCCATTGGGAGTTCAATTATATACTTACCTTTAAACATGAACATAATAACAATAGTAAACAGTAAAGCAATTAATGCTAATGGGCTAATCTTAGGTATGAACTTTTTAGTATACCACTCAGTTCCCATTTTAGGCTCTAATAGTAGTCTCGTAAGCATACCACCAATAAATGGTATTCCAAGATAAACAGCTACTGATAATGCTACTTCCCCCATAGAAACATGTACAGCTATACCTTGAAGCCCTATCAGATTTGGCAATACTGTAATAAATAAATACGCAAATATTGAATAAAATACAACTTGGAATATGGAGTTAAAAGCAACAAGTGCTGCTGCATACTCATTATCTCCATCAGCAAGACTATTCCATACAATTACCATAGCAATACATCTTGCTAGTCCAATGAGTATAAGCCCTACCATAAAGTGTGGGTAGTTTCTTAAGAATAACACTGCTAGACCAAACATTAATACTGGTCCTATAATCCAATTTTGTATTAAGGACAAAGTTAAAACCTTAGGATTTCTAAATACCTTTCCTATTTGTTTATAGTTTACCTTAGCAAGTGGTGGATACATCATTACAATAAGACCTATAGCAATAGGAATAGATGTTGTTCCTATTGAAAGTGAAGATAGCATATTAGATATACCTGGCAATACCCAACCTAACAGCACGCCTAGTAACATTGCTAAAAAAATCCATAAAGTTAAGTATTTATCTAGCCACGCTAGCTTACCTGTTCTATTACTCAAAATAATTCCCCCTATTTAAATTACATTATCTAAAATTAATTTCATTATTATTAATTCTTTTTGCTAAATCCTTCACTTTTTCTTCTATCTTTTTTGCTGTTATTATAAATTCCTCATCGCTTTTGCCTGATGGGTCATCTAATCCCCAATCTTCCTCATGTTTTGAAGGTAGAAAAGGACAAACTACATTGCAGCCCATTTTTATAACTATATCTACCTCTGGTATATCTTGCAACAATTTAGACTTCTGTGTTTCATTCATATCCACATTGTACAAATCTTTTATTATTCTTACTGCATCCTGATTTATTTGAGGTCTTAACTCTGTTCCTGCTGAATAGGATTCAAAAATATCAGAAGCAAATAGCTTTCCTAGTGCCTCTGCCATTTGAGATCTACAAGAATTGTGAACGCATATAAATGCTACTTTTGGTTTCATAAAATCATCCTCCGTAATATTATTTATTTTAAATTAATTATCAAAACAAACTTTACCCTCTTTTAAATCATCACAACTTACATTACTGCTTTTATACTTCTTTAATCTCTTACAGTCTATAATACATTGTTTTAACTTAATAGCCTGTTCTTCTATTATTTCTTTTAAAAAAGGAAATTCGTCAACTGTATGTTGATTTATCTTGTAATATACGTATTTAGCTACCTTATAATAATCAATTATCCCTGCATTAGTTAACTTATTTAAGTGCCTTGATGCATTTGACTGGTTGATATCAAGCAGAACTTCTATCTCACAAACACATAAATCTCCATCTTTTAGTATATTTAGAATTCTCATACGTGTTTCATCTGATAGTGCCTTCATCACTTGTATTAAATCCAAAGCATTACCCCCCTTCAAATTAACATATTCACTTATAATCATATGATACATTATAACATTCTATTCTGCAACCTGTTTTCTAAAACTTAGCATAATTTTAACATTAAAATAAGATATTAAAAGAGGTTCATCCCGAAATTTTGTGAAACATGCATAGCATGTGATGTCAAGTATAAAATTATTGGTAAATATTTTCAAACAATTCCAAATTAAAATACCTTCACGCCAATTATTTAGAGTTTTACAGAATTCTTTTAGTTCTCGTATATCATATTCCATAACTAAAGCTTCAAAATAGTAGGAAATGGCGTATTATCGACACAGCCATCAACATGTAGTACACTAAAAGAGTATAAAAAGAAAGGAAGTGAGTATTTAGTGGTTTTGTGTAATTGTGATACACTCTCACACTAAAGATAATACATGGAAATAAAAAAAATAAAGGGAAACACATTTTGTATTGATACTGGAATAACATACATACCTTTTTATAAAATTAATGATGAAGAAATTATTATGTTGGATTCAGGATGGGCAAAAGGAGAGAGAGAAGGAATAGATGAGCTTCTGGAAAAAAACAACTTTAAGGTAGTTGGTATAATATGCAGTCATGCTCATATAGACCATATAGGAAACAATTCATATTTCAAGAAAAAATATAACTGTATTATCGCTATGTCAGCCTATGAAGCTTTTCTTTGCAGTTCCTCAATAAATCTCAAGGTTTATTACAGTAGTCAAACATTATCCGATGTTACAGAGCATTTTGGACATATGGTTTGCGAAACAGATATTATGATTTTGGATAATCAAGATAGAATATATGTGTGCGGTATTAAATTTAAAATTCTTCATACACCGGGACACAGTCCTGCACATATATGCATTATTACCCCCGATGATGTTGCGTATTTAGGAGATGCTCTCATAAGCTATGAAGTCATGCAGGGGGCTAAAATGCCTTATGCTTATATACTTAGAGAAGATTTGAAAAGTAAAATAAAGCTTTATGACTTAAAATGTAGTAAATACGTAGTGGCACACAAAGGTATGTATAATGACATTACAAAACTTATAACTGATAATATAAATTTCTATAAGAATAGAGCAGCAAGAGTATATGCTGTTATAGATGGTGCTATGACAATGGAAGATATTCTGAAGGCTGTTATTAAAAATTTTAATATTCATGTAAAAAGCAAATATAGATATACCGTAATAGAAAGAATGTTAAGGTCTTATGTTGAATATTTGAATGAAACAGGAACTATAGAGTTAAATATGGATGATGGATTTCTTAAATATTCAAAAGTCCCATCTGATATTTAGCAAGTTGCAGTAATGGATTTTACAACTGCCTAAAGCTACAAATGGCTCCAGATAAAAGTTGCAATATGGATGTTCCGTGGATGTTAACAATTACAGAGTATACAGCACTAAATGCTTATATTGTAATAGGTATAATTCCATCATTATTTTCACTATATAGAATCTATAAAAATAGAGAATAATACAGCCTGCATCGATTTAGATACAGGCTCTAGTTTTTTCGCGAAAAATGCATTTCTAAATAAATACATTGAAGAAAATTAATCAGATAGTATAAATCCACTTGTAATCTTAAGCGATAACTCATATTATATTGAATACAAAAATGGTTTCATATTTCTATTCAAAAAGAAACTTATAGGTTTTCGAAATTGAAACAATATTATGTGCTTTCTATTCAAAGTAATATTAATACTAAAGTAACTGACCTTAATTCATTACTTGAAAATCAAGAGGGTGGAAAATCATCCAAATATAAATTCAAAATTTCTTAGAAATAAGCTATTTCAATACTAATTTTACAACACACTCTACATGAGCAGTTTGAGGAAACATATCTACTGGTTGAATTTCAACAGTTTTATATCCTAAATCATCTAGTATAGATAAGTCCCTAGCCAAAGTACCTGGATCACAGGATACGTATACTATTCTATCTGGTCTCATACATGCAATTGACTCTAAAAGAGTTCTTTCGCAGCCTTTTCTCGGAGGATCAACAACTACCACATCTGCTTTTACCCCTGTTTTTATGATATCAGGTATAACCACTTCTGACTGACCTACGATAAACTCCACATTGTTAACACCATTCTGGTATGCATTTATCTTTGCATTTTCAATAGCTTCTGGTACTATTTCTACGCCATATACCTTCTTAGCCTTTTGAGATAAGAACAATGAAATAGTGCCTGTGCCACAGTAAGCATCAAATACGATCTCACTACCTGTTAGATTTGCATATTCTAATGCCTTATTATATAGAGCTTCCGTTTGTATAGGATTTACCTGAAAAAAAGAGAGCGGTGATATATTAAACCTAAAGTTTCCTATATAGTCACTTATATTATCTTCTCCCCATATAGTTTCACAGTACGATCCTAAGATTACATTAGTTTTTTTATCGTTTATATTTTGAACAATACTCTTTATACCTTTGATGTTATCTACAATTGACTTTACTAATTCATCCTTATATAATAGTTCCTTTGTTTTGGTTACTATCACTACCATAACTTCATCAGTTTTAAAACCTCTTCTTATCATTATATGTCTTATGACCCCGCTATGCCTTGCTTCATCATAAGGCTCTATTTTATATTTTTCAATCCACTTTTTCACTATATCTACTACTTTATCCGCAATCTCATCTTGAATATCGCAAGTATCCATATGTATTATTTCGTGACTTCTTGAAGCATAAAAGCCTATTCTTACCTTACCATCCTTTTTTCCAACAGGAAGCTGCACCTTATTTCTATATCTATATGGCGTATCCATTCCAATAGTATCATGCAGCACTATTTCTTCAGTACTATTAAAGTGAGTTTTTTCTATAGACTTCTCTTCACATTTGAACTCTTTAATATTTAACTTACCAATTCTCTCAATACAGTCTTTCACTCTTGTTTTCTTAAATTCTAACTGAGCTTCATATGAAAGATGCTGCAGTTGACATCCTCCACACCTGTTGTATATACTGCATACAGGCTCTGCCCTATTATTTGATTTTTCTACCACCTCTAATAGCTTACCAAAGGCAAAGTTTTTATTTACCTTTACAATTCTTATTTTAACTCTTTCATTTAATAATGCTCCTGGCACAAAAACGGTAAAGTCACTAATTTTACCAACACCTTCTCCTTCATGCCCTGTACTTACTATATCTATTATATAATCTTTATTTTTTTCTACTGGAATAATCTTATCCATAACTTCACCACCATGTCAAAGTATTACTTAAATATTCTACATTTCTATTTAGTATTTGTCCATTACATGTAAAAAATATTACTTAAAGTTGAGAATTTATATTGATACCCAAAACTTAAATTTAACTTATACGTAGGAATATGATACCAAAACTGAAGGCACATTTAAAAACTTTTTTAGCAGTCTTAGTGAAGTGTTTTTGGGAAATCTTAGGAGCTTTGATATGTTTGAGGTACGAGTTTATCAAAGTTTCTTAGATTTTCAAAAACACGAGCTTTAGACTGATTAAAAGTTTTTAACGTGCCGAAGTTTGGTAGCATATTCCGGAGTATAAGTTAAATTTCGGGCGTGTTTATATATACCTTAAAGCATTTTTATAAAAAAAATGCACCCTTATTAAAAGGTGCTAGCGAGATAGAATCAGTTGTCTCTTATTTTCTTTCATCGTATTATTTTAACCATATGTTTTTTTATTATACATTATGACTATGTTAAATTTCAATAAATTTTGTAAATTATTCACTAAATGTTAGTTTTGCTTTTTTTAACATCCTTATAATTGGAAGATTATAAGGACATCTTTGTTCACAAGCTCCACACTCAATACAATCCGTAGGCGTTGATTTTAAAGCGGAATATCTATCTTCTGCCCATTTCGCTAAATTATATCTTTCTTTATATCCTTGAAGAAGAAATATATTAGGTATATCTATACCCTTAGTACAAGGTGCACAATATCCACATCTTCTACAAAACTCTGTGCCTAGTTCCTTTGATATATCTTCTGTTCTTTTTCTTTCTTCTTCAGTTAAGAATACATTAGTACTTGCAACTTTAGAATTTTCCTCTACTTCTCTTAGTGTTCCCATACCCGGTATAGCACAAGTTATGTTATTATTTTGCAGTATATACTTTAAAGCCAGTATTCCATCTATAAGTGCTCCTCCAGCCATAGGCTTCATAGCAATGACACCTATATCTAGAGCTTTAGCTCTTTTGAATAAATCCTCTGCTTGATTTTCAACAATATTATATGGATACATAATTGTTTCAAACTTTCCACTTTCAATAGCAATTTTAAGTATTTCTAAACTATGAGATGATATTCCAATATGACCAATCTTACCTTGGTTTTTAAATTCAAGTAATGCCTCGTAAGCACCATCTTCACTTAAAACTTTATTATAGTCCTCCATTGTCTTCACATTATGTAATTGATAAAGATCTATATAGTTTGTCTTTAAGTTATTTAAACTAATATTTACATCCTTAATCATACTTTCCTTATCCCTAGACATTGACTTTGTTGCAATAATCCAATTGTCTCTTCTTCCCTCAAGAGCCTTCCCAATAAACTCTTCTGATATAGTATATCCCCTTGCTGTATCAATAAAGTTCATACCTTTTTTCTCAGCCTCAACTATAACTTCTATAGCCTCAGCCTCACCTATTCTCTGTATCGGAATTCCCCCAAAACCAATTACAGAAACCTTCAACCCCGTACTTCCAAGCTCTTTATATATCATACTACCATCTCCCTTTTACATTATGTAGGATTCTAGGCTGAAAACTTAAATTATGCGTAGGGATATGTTACCAAAACTGAAAGCATATTTAAAAACTTTTTTATCAGTCTTTGTGAAGTGTTTTTAGAAAATCTTAGGAGCTTTGATATGTTTGAGGCACGAGTTTATCAATGCTTCTTAGATTTTCAAAAACACGAACTTTAGACTGATTAAAAGTTTTTAACGTGCTGAAGTTTGGTAACATATCCC
>NZ_JABAIW010000090.1:0-12351 GCF_014231265.1 Clostridium sp. DJ247
GTAGCTACTTATCCAGTTCCAGAGGTTATAAGTGCCATTAACTCCTTTGCATTAGGTGCTAGATTAGTGAATCCAAGAGTTAGAGTTAAAGTGAAATGGTCACAAGGTTACGAAAACACAAATAAATGGGAAGATTATATAGGAAATTTAGATGAACTTGGAGCAGATATTTTTTCTAAGCATGATGACGAATTTACTCCAAGCTTTTTAAAAGATATGGGAGTGGATAGTATATTATGTACTGTAGATAAAAGTACGCTAAGACCTGATAAATATCTAGCTGCTTCTGTTTGGAATTGGAAAGTATTTTACCAGCAAATATTTGAAGATATATTAAGCGACAATTGGAAAAATTTTAAAGATAAATTAAGTAATAATCCTACAAGCTTGAAGTTTTGGTTTGGTATGGATTCCGGAATATTAGATTTCTATTATTCTAAAGATTTAATTCCTTTTGATACTCAAAAACTTGTTAAATTGTTGAAGAGTACGATTATAAGTAAAGGCTTAAGTGTTTTTACTGGACCTATTTATGATGAAAGCTGTAATTTGAAAGTAGAAGAAGATCAGGTATTAACTAAAGAAGAAATCATATCAATGGATTGGTTGGTGGAAGCAGTAGATACAGAAATACCTATATTGAATATATAAATATAGGGTTCCAAGGTGGAAACTTAACTTATACCAAACTACAGGGGGAGAGAATAACTCATTAGCGTTTTTTCTGTAGTTTTATGATTTCTTTTCCTACGTTTATAGCCCTTTCCTAGGTTAATCCATTAATTATATATTCATAAAAACCTAATATAGTTGTCAATGAAGGATTTTCAAAACTACTAATATATTTTACTTTTATAACTATGTATTCAATAATTGAATATAAAATATTCATAGGCATTGATAACAGTTGTGTTATTATATATGTTTATTCTCTGGGATTTTCCATAATTTAAATGTTGGTGACCATGAATAAGATATTTAGGAGAATATTTGTCCATTATTTCATTGAATACTTGAAATCCTTTATGGCAGGAATCCTGTCCATCTCCTATATTATAAGCAGGTGCATGAGTAACTAATATATCGATGCCACCGTTTAACCATGCTTTAAATCTTAATCTTTTAAATCTTCTTTTCATCTGATTCTGAGTATACTGGTATAATCCATTGTTATACATATGACTCCCACCTAAACCAAGTATACGTATACCCTTATATTCGATTATATTGTTATCTATACAAATGCATCCACCTGGGGGGTGTTTTATATAATCCTCATCGTGATTTCCTGGAATATAAAAAATAGGTGTGCTCATTACTGTTGCTAAAAATGATAGATACTCACTCTTTAAATCTCCACATGAAATTACTAGTTCTATATCTTTAAAATTGCTGGGCACAAAGTAATCCCATAAATATTTTGATTCAACATCTGATATTATTAAAATTTTCATTCACATTCTCACTCTCTTTTTAGAATGGTAAGTTGTTTAAGTAATATTTTATTATATATTAGAATAATTCTCAATAAGATAATTCTATTGGAATTTTTGTTTTTTATTGAAACTTATAAATTTATCATAAAATGGCAAGGTCTTTTGAAGATACAGTTTTTATGAGGAATATTAATGATTTATATAAGGTTCAAAGCTTAAATTCATAGAGACATAGATGATAAATAAATATGTTACTGTATAAATAACGTAAAATTATTTTTAAATAAAACTATATAAGAATGCTCAAAGGTTAAGGTGTAGAGAAATTTTATGTTTGTATATGTAGATGTTTGTAGAAAAATGATTTAAATTTTGGTAAAATATTTTTAAGAAATACCTTTAAATAGAAATTAAAAGGAGACT
The DNA here is from genome assembly GCF_014231265.1 of Clostridium sp. DJ247. Classification (NCBI taxonomy): domain Bacteria; kingdom Bacillati; phylum Bacillota; class Clostridia; order Eubacteriales; family Clostridiaceae; genus Clostridium; species Clostridium sp. DJ247. The sequence continues at coordinate 1,860 of NZ_JABAIW010000090.1, forward strand.
TATATGCTGAAGCTTAAATCTACTATTCCAAGAGTAATTTTTCTATCTGTGATGTTCCTTATATCCTCAATTATTATAATTACATTCATTAATAAAAAAACTGAATTACTTACAAAACAGCCATTAGCTAAAGATGGAGTACTTGATTTAAGAAATTGGGATCTGGAAAAACAAGGTATGGTTAAGCTTGATGGGCAATGGGAATTTTATTACAATCAGCTTTTAACTCCAGAAGACTTCAAAGTAAAAAATAAAGCTGTGAAAACAGGGATTATTAATATTCCAGGTAGTTTTTATGATTATATCAATGAAAATCAACATTCAAATGGTCAAGGTTATGCTACCTATCGCTTAAAAGTACTCACAAATAGTAAAGAGAATTTAGAGGCTGTTAAAACAGAATTTATACAAACATCACATAACTTATGGGTTAACCATAAGTTAGTTATTGAATGTGGAAAAGTAGGAAAATATAAGTATGAAAGTGATCCGAAACTTGCTACTCAGGTAGGGGCTTTTTATAATGATACTGGAGAACTTGACATAGTTTTGCAACATAGCAACTATGATTATGGCACTCCTCAAATTGATAGTATTTTTTTAGGTACAGAAGCTGAGATCAGCGAGTATAGAGCAAAAAATGTAGGTTTTGATTTCTTCCTGTTTGGAGGCACATTGGTAGCAGGGATGTATCATTTTGCATTATTTTTGAGAAGAAGAAAAGATAAGGCTCCGTTATATTTTTCTATAGTTTGCGCTTTAGTTGGACTAAGGACTATATTAGTTAGTGAGAGGTTAGTTTATAGTGTATTTCCCAACATGAATTACATACTAGATGTTAAACTGCTTTTGTGGACATTTTTCTTATACATACCTATACTTGTTCTTTTTATACATAGTTTTTATCCTGATATAATATCTGAAACTATGGTTAAGGTATCCAATGTTATAGGAATAATTTACTTTTTCATAATATTGATTTTACCACCTTTATATTATAACGATTTAATATTACCTTTTGAAATAGTATCTGGTTTTCTGTTGCTATATATTTTGAGTAAGATGGTTCACAGATATGTTACCAAAAATCACAACTATGAAATTATAATTATTGCCATATTTATCTTGCTTATAACAAGGCTTAATGATATTTTGTATGAATATTCGATAATTCAAACAGGATCATATGCTCCGGTAGGTATGATGATTTTTATATCAGCTCAATCCTACGTATTAGCAGCTAGATTTTCTATAGCATTCTCTAGTATAGAAAAAATCACTGATAAGCTTAAGTCAATTGATAAATTAAAGGATGACTTTTTAGCAAACACTTCTCATGAATTAAAGACCCAAATAAAAGAAACTAATCAGTATACAGATAAGGTAGTACTAGATTCTATTAAACAATATGAACAGGAAAAACAAGTTTATGTAAAAAGTTGCAAGTCACTGGTACAAGGCAGTAATAAAAAAATCCTTATTGTAGATGATGAAACTATAAATATAAGAATATTAAAGAATTTTCTTGAAGATGAAAAATATACAGTTGTTACCGCAGCAGATGGTAATGAGGCAATTAAAATAGCAGTAAATCATAAGGATATAGACATGGTAATTTTAGATATGATGTTGCCTGATGTGCTTGGTTCAGAAGTATGCAGCATATTGAGGGAAAAATATTCATTGTTTGAACTGCCAATTTTAATTATGACAGCGGATAACCGTGGGGAAAGCCTAGTAGTTTCCTTTGAATGTGGAGCTAATGATTATTTGAAGAAACCTTTTGAACGTTCCGAGCTTCTAGGCAGAGTTAAGACCCTTATAACTTTGAAGGATTCAGTTAAAGAAGTACTAAAGCTTCAGAATAAAGTAGAAAGTACTGTCAAACAAGTTGAAGAATTAAGTGAAGGCTTTGAAGAAAATAAAAAGAAGCTTTCAGAAGTATTGGAGTATGATAAATTAAAAACGGAGTTTATTGCAAATATATCTCATGAACTAAGAACTCCATTAAATGTAATATGGAGTACTATACAGCTGCTTCAGTCTCTGGATATAAACGTTACTGATAAAAATTATAGTATAAATAAATACCTTAGTAGCATGAATCAAAATGCACTAAGACTTCTAAGATTAATAAACAATTTAATTGATACTACTAAAATAGATGGAGGATACCTATCTCTTGATCTACTGAATGATAATATAGTAAATGTAGTAGAGGAAATAACCCTTTCAGCAGTTAACTACGCTGAAGCACAAGGTATAAATTTAATCTTCGATACAGATGTAGAAGAAAAACATATGGCTTTTGATGCAGACAAGATGGAAAGAATAATATTAAACATATTATCAAATGCAGTTAAGTTTACAGAAAAAGGCGGTAGTATATTTGTAAACATTTATGACTTACAGCACAAAATTCGCATATGTATTAAAGATACGGGTATAGGTATTCCACAGAATAAAATTGAAAGCATTTTTGAAAGATTTTCTCAAGTGAATAGATCATTATCTAGGAGAAGTGAAGGAAGCGGCATAGGTTTGTCCTTGGTTAAGTCATTGGTAGAAATGCACGGAGGAACAATTCAAGCAAAAAGTAAATTAGGAGAAGGCAGCGAATTTATTATTGAAATTCCTGTAACATTGGTTGAAAAGAATGCTGATATAGAGATTAATTCGTCTAATCAAGATGAAGGCTCTAAATATATAGAAAGAACCAACATTGAATTTTCGGATATATACCATTAGATATATATGCCCATGCTCCAAAATTTAACTTATACCACCGGATATATTACCATGTTTCGTCACGTTAAATATTTTTTATTAGTCTAAAGCTTAAATTTAAGCAGACATACAAAATCTGTGATTTTGATATGGTCGCTTACTCTGTGAGCACTCCTCTGACGAAAGGAAGAGGAGTTTCATTATAAATTTAAAAGAACTTAGATAAACTCGTACCTCAGTCCGGACCAACTTATCAATTACCATTGATAAGTCGCTGGTTGAAAGCCATTTAGGCTTTCAACCATATCAAAAGTTCTAAGGTTTTTCTCAAATTTTCGCTAAGACTAATAAAAAAATATTTAAATGTGACTTCAACATTAGTAATATATCCCTACGTATAAGTTGAATTTAAGTTAAGGGTATATATAGGATTCAACGGTTGAAACTTAAGAAATTCGGTGGTGTAAGTTAAGTTTTTACTTACACTCCCTACAATTTATGTTTAAGATTTCTTTAGCTCTTTAAAAGTTCCATCCCAATTTTCTACTTTTGCTTTCATCTTTGATATTATCAAATCTCCTTTCTCTCTAGTTATTTTTCCTTCAGAAACCTTTTTATTTATAGTATCAGTATTTGTTTTTATTATTGATGATTTAACTTGTTCTGGAGTTAAACCTTTCTTTTCTTTAGCCAAGTCAAATATATTTTTGCCAGATTTTTTTGCTTCAGCTATTTCTTCATCAGTTATACCTAATTGGTTTAGGGCTTTAGACCACCAATGTTTTTTGCAATGGTGTTTCATTGAACCATCCCACTTTGATATTTTATCTTTCATTTCTTTAATAGCAGTAGTTCCTTGATCTTTAGTAAGTTTTCCGTCAGTTACTGCTTTGTTTATAGCTTCAGTTTTAATCTCAATAAGCATTGATCTTACTTGATTAGGTGTATATCCTTTTTCCTTTGCTAAATCAAATAAGGTTTTACCACTATTTTGTGCATTTTTAATATCTTCAGCTGTTAACCCTAGTTTACTAAGTAGTTTAGCAAAGGAATCTCCTTTATGTACCTTTTTTTCATCCTTTTGCTCTATAGTATTATTAGATTGATAATCTTCAGCAGATACTGAGCTGTTCTGCGTGAAAAACATACCTCCTGACGCTAGCACTAAGGAAATAGTTAGTGCCATAATTTTTTTTTCATTTGCTTTAATCATGTTCATTACCTCCTAAAAAGTTTATTGTTTTGGAATTAATTTTACTGTTGGTAGTGTGTGTTTGAAATGTGACTTTGCTGTGACAAAATTGTTAATAGTTTGTTAATAAACTTCAAAGCTTTTAGTTAGCAAGCTATAAGATATAATATAATGTAAATACTCATTTTGTAATAGGAATAATAGTCCCTACTGCAGTAGCAATTACGGTATGTTCTTTTGTATAATAATGATTAGATATCCTATTAAACAGAGAAGCTCTTTTAAAGAACTATATAGAAAAATTAAAGGAAGTAGTTACAACTTTTGCAGATTTATTTAGTGATATTTAGCATAAATTTGCGACAATAACAAATAGAAAAAATAATTAAACATAATTAAACATAATATAATATTTGGAGGTCTTATGTTTATACCAAATGACGTAAAAATAATTTTAGATACTTTAAAAAATAATGGATATGAATCTTATATAGTGGGGGGAAGTGTACGTGATTCTAAAATTAATATAGTTTCACCAAAGGACTATGATATAGCTACCAATGCTTTACCAGAAGAAATTATTAAACTTTTTGATAAAACTATACCTACAGGTATAAAACATGGAACGGTCACTGTTATAATAAATGGAGTGGGATACGAAGTTACAACTTACAGAATAGATGGTGAATATCTCGACAATAGAAGACCTGATGTTGTTACTTTTGTTTCAAATTTAAAAGAGGACTTAGCTAGAAGAGATTTTACTATAAATGCATTAGCTTTTAACGAGGAAAAGGGTCTTATAGATTATTTTGGTGGTATAGAAGATTTAGATAATAAAATAATTAGGGCAGTAGGAGAGCCTAATAAGCGGTTTCAAGAAGATGCTCTAAGGATGCTTAGAGCCATTCGCTTTTCTGCTAAATTAGACTTTGATATAGAGCAGAAAACTTTAGAGGCTATAAAAGGGAATTGTAACCTTATACTAAGCGTAAGTAATGAAAGAGTTAGAGATGAACTTTGTAAAACACTGGTATCTAATAACCCGACAAAAGGTTTAAGATTGCTTGAAGAGACTAAATTATTAGAGTTTATATTACCAGAACTTCAAGTAGCAGTAGGATTTAATCAGCAAAATCCTCACCATGACAAAGAGGTATTTGAACACATTTTAGCCGTTGTGAATAACTGCCCGCCAGAACTTAATCTGAGAGTAGCAGCATTATTACACGACATAGCTAAGCCAGAGTGTTTTACTGTTGATAAGGAAGGTATAGGTCATTTTTATGGTCATGATAAAAAAGGTGCTATACTATGCGAGAAAATACTTAGAAGACTTAAATTTGATAATGAAAGTATAAGTGAAATTAGTATTTTAGTAAAGGAGCATATGAATGTATTGAAAAAACCAACAGATGCTGCTGTAAAACGCCTTATTAATAGAGTTGGTAAGGATTTATTACGTGACCTATTCGTCTTGCAAAGAGCAGATGCTTTAGGTTCTCTTTCTCCCGAAATGCGTTTAGAAGAAATTGATAGAGTAGAGGAAAAAGCAATGGCCATTTTAGAATCTAAAGTTCCTTTATCTACAAAAGAACTTGCAGTGAACGGTAGAGATTTAATACAAGAGTTTTCTCTTAAGCCAGGGGAAGAAATAGGTAATATGCTTAAGTTTCTTTTAGATAAAGTATTAGAAAATCCACAACTTAATAGCAAAGAGGAACTTTTAGCTATAATTTATGATGAATATATCAAGTAAAAAACTAAATTTGTTTAGAGTAAGGATACAATATGGACTTTTTTGATTTATCGCTAGTTATTAGCAAGTGGGATATTTGAAGCCCCACAAAGGTACCTGGTATCTGTCGGATTTTAGCAAAATAAGCCAAAGTAGTATTGCAAAATCTGAGAGGAACCAGGTACTTTTGTATTAAACAAACGAATACTTGCTAGAATTGCCATTACAGCACATATTCATCTATATAAAAAATTATTACTTACGTAGGTGGCTGTGTGAGAGATAGTATCTTAGAGAAAGAACCTAAAGATTGGGACATAACTACCAATGCCTTACTAGAAGATACAATAAAATATTTAAAGATAAAGGTTTTAGAAAATCCAGAGTTAAATAATAAGGAAAATTTGAGTGAGATTATAATAAAGAGGATAAAATTATTGTAGAGTAATAAGCTTTATCTGTGTTAGAATGAAAGTAATAACAATAGTGGCAATTTATGTAGTTTTATTTTGGTATAGCTAATATAAAGACATAAGAAGGAGAAGGTATTTATGAATAAATATAAATTATGTTTATGTGATATGGATGGAACACTATTAGATTCTAAGGGTTTTATATCTAAGGATAATGAAATAGCATTAAAAAAACTCCAGGAAACAGGAGTAGAAGTAGTTATTGCCTCTGGAAGAGTCGACCTAATGGTTAAGACATTTATAAAGCAGTTAAATTTAAAGGGGCATATTATAGCTTGTAATGGTGGATTAATTAAAAATATAACAACAGGAGAAATACTTTATTCAAAAGTAATAGACAAAGTTAAAGTTAGAGAAATTGTAAATTATTGTTTGGAAAATAATGTGAAGTTTCTATTATATACTACTGATATGGTTTATAGTAATAAAGGCAACCCTCTTACCGAAAGATATGAGAATCTTAACGAATCTGTAACAGAGGATTTAAAAGTACCTATAACTTATATAAATGATATATTGATTAAAAATATTGACAACATAGATGTGTTGAAAATTTTATTGGTATGTAGTTCTCATGATTATGCGAAAATATTGGAAGATTATTTTTCAAAGCTTTATGAGCTTAGTATAGTAAGTTCAGCAAGAGGACTTTTGGATATTATGGCACCGAATATTTCTAAAGGTAATGCATTAAAGATTTTGTCAGAAAAATTAAAAATAGGACTAAATGAGATAATAGCTTTTGGAGATAACTATAATGATATAGATATGCTTGAAAGTGCAGGGTTACCTATAGCAATGGGAAATGCTGTAGATGAAGCAAAAGCAATAGCAAAATATATAACTAAGTCCAATGATGAATCTGGTATAGCCTATGCTATTGAAAATTTTATATTATCTGAAAATAAATTTTAAAATAGTAGGGTTAATTTTAAAATTAAAAGAAAAAATAAATAGAGAGAAATATTATTATTATTTGAAATACTTTTTACAATGATATTATAACAATAATAGATTTTATACAAATAAGATTAATAGGTCAATGAGATAGAGTGAAACTTGAATCAGATGGGGTTTTGATCCCACCTGATTCTTAGTTAAACGAATCCAGAGATGTAGCCGCTCTTTACTCCCAGTTAAGCAGAGAGCCAGAATCTGTAAATTTGATATGGTCGCTTACTCTGTGAGTACTCATCTAACGTAAGGAAGATGAGTTTCATATAAAGATGAGAGTATTAGAGCGGGTAGTCATCGGATAAATAATAAACCTAAGGAGGGAATTCGTTGGAAGAGAATAATAATTTAAAGATAGTTTCTTTAGGCGGTCTTGGAGAAATAGGTAAAAACATAACCGCCATAGAGTATAAAGATGAAATTATTGCAATAGACTGTGGCATATCATTCCCAGAGGCTGATATGTATGGTGTAGATTTGGTAATTCCTGATATAACGTACCTATTAAATAATTCAGATAGGGTAAAGGGTATATTTTTAACTCATGGACACGAGGATCACATAGGATCACTTCCATATGTTTTAAAACAGCTAAATGTGCCTATTTATGGTACAAGATTAACTTTAGGAATTGTTGAAAATAAATTAAAGGAACATAATATACTTTCAAATTGTGAGCTACATTCAGTGGAAGCTGGAGATACAATAAGTACAGAAAACTTAAACATCGAATTTATAAGAAATAATCATAGTATACCAGATTCCTGTGCATTAGCTATTCATACACCAGTAGGTGTAATACTACATACTGGTGATTTCAAAATAGACTATACTCCTGTTAATGATAAGGTTATGGATTTAGAACGTATCTCTGCACTAGGGAAGGAAGGGGTATTACTCCTTATGGCAGATAGTACTAATGTAGAACGTTCAGGTCACACTATTTCTGAAAAAACTATAGGAGAAACATTGATAAGAATTTTTTCTAAAGCTGAAGGAAGAGTTATTGTAGCAACTTTTGCTTCAAATATTCAAAGAATGCAGCAAATAGTAAATGCTTCTGTTAAATATGGAAGAAAGGTAGCTTTTAGTGGAAGAAGTATGGAAAATACTTCTCAAGTAGCCATGGATTTAGGTTATCTCCATATACCAGAGGGTTATCTTATTACTCTAGATGAAATAAAAAAATATCCTAATGAACAAATAACAATAATAACTACTGGAAGCCAAGGTGAACCTATGTCAGCTCTTGCTAGGATAGCCTTTTCCACTCATAAGATAATTAAGGTTGAGCCTAAAGATTTAATTATTATATCCGCATCACCAATTCCGGGTAACGGTAGATTCATATCTAAGGTAATAAATCAACTATTTAAAAAAGGTGCAGATGTAATTTATGAGGCCTTAGAAGATGTTCACGTATCTGGTCATGCATATAGAGAGGAATTGAAATTAATTCATACCTTGGTGCACCCTAAGTATTTTATACCAGTTCATGGTGAATATAGGCACTTAAAACACCATGCTGCGTTAGCACAACAGTTGGGAATGGAAGATGCAAATACATTTATTTTAGATATGGGTCAAGTGCTGGAAATTTCAGATAAGGAAGCAAAAATATCAGGTACTGTTCCTACTGGTTCTGTATTTGTAGATGGACTTGGGGTAGGAGATGTGGGATATATAGTACTTAGGGATAGAAAACATTTAGCTGAGGATGGTATGCTTACTATAGTAGTTACCATAGAAAAAGAATCCTATAGTGTTATCGCGGGTCCAGATATAATTACTAGAGGATTTATTTATGTAAAGGAATCTGAAAACTTAATTAATGAAGCAAAAGAAATTGTAAAAAAAGAACTGGATAACTGTTTAGAAAATAAAGTTATTGAATGGTATGTATTAAAAGCTAGTATGAAAAAATCCTTAGAGAAGTTTTTATATGAAAAGACTAAAAGAAGGCCTATTATTCTTCCTATTATTATGGAGATTTAGCTACTTCAGCTCTAAAATTTAGATATAAAAACAATTCCGCTATTAAAAATTAATAGAAGGAGTTGTTTTTTTATTTTACTATTTTGGCATGTAAAACTAAATATATATACAAATTATACAGTTTGATAAATTCAGAAATATAAGTTATAATATATTTATAAAGATAAGAGTATTAGAGCAGGTAGTCATCGAATAAATTGTTATACAAAAAATCTATTGACAATTTCAAGGATACGTATTATTATTTTCACAAATACATAGTAGTTGAATAAACAAAACCTATGCTTTAACTAAATATTAAAAAAACTATGATAGGGACAAGTATATAGTGAAGGGTTTTAAAGAGAGTGGGGGGTAGGTGAAAGCTCACAAATCGGAAACTATTGAAAATCACCCTGGAGTTGCAAACTGAATTGTAGTAAGTTATGCTGGCATTTGCCGTTATGTAGTAGAGTAATAAATTTGGGTGGTACCGCGATCAAATCTTTCGCCCCAGGCGAAGACTTGGTCTTTTTTTATACAGTTTTAGAAAGTTTAAAATTAAGTAACAATAAATATTAAATTCTAAGGAGGAATAGTTATGAGAAGTGACGTTATAAAAGGAGGAGCAAAGGGAGCTCCAGCAAGATCATTAATGTATGGTATGGGTTTTACAAAGGAAGAAATAGAAAGACCTTTAATAGGTATTGTAAATGCACAAAATGAAGTAATTGCTGGACATGTTCATTTAGATGAAATTGCAGCAGCGGCAAAGGTAGGAGTTACTATGGCAGGAGGTACACCAATGGAATTTCCTTCTATCGGTGTATGTGATGGTATTGCTATGGGACATATAGGTATGAAATACTCCTTAGCAAGTAGAGAACTTATAGCTGACTCTATAGAAGCTATGGCTATGGCACACGGATTTGATGGTTTAGTTTTAATTCCTAACTGTGATAAGATCGTACCAGGAATGCTTATGGCAGCGGCTAGATTAAACATACCTGCAGTAGTTGTTAGTGGTGGTCCAATGAAAGCAGGAAAACACCAAGGCTGTGATATAGATTTTAGTACTATTATAGAAAAAGTTGGATCTTACAATGATGGTAAGATTACAGAAGATGAACTTGAAGAAGTAGCTCAAAAAGCTTGCCCAGGATGCGGATCATGCTCAGGGTTATTTACTGCAAATAGTATGAATTGCTTAACAGAGGTTTTAGGAATGGGCCTTCCTTATAATGGAACTGCGGCAGCACATTCAGGTGAAAGAAAACAGCTAGGTAAGTATGCTGGAATGAGAGTTATGGAACTATTAAGAAATAATGTAAGACCTTTAGATATATTGACTTTAGATGCCTTTAAAAATGCAATAGCAGTGGATATGGCCATGGCAGGATCAACAAATACAGTATTGCATTTACCTGCTATAGC
>NZ_JABAIW010000091.1:0-11978 GCF_014231265.1 Clostridium sp. DJ247
GAACTTTAGACTGATTAAAAGTTTTTAACGTGCCGAAGTTTGGCAGCATATTCCGGAGTATAAGTTAAATTTCGGGCGTGATTATCTATATAAATCCTAAAATTCAATTTTTTTCACGTTGCCCATTTGAAAGTCGTTACCAATTTGTGTTTCTCCTAAACAGTAGGAGCAAAGAGCTGCAGGCATTGTAAATCTTAATTTACTTCCTTCAACTGAATTTAAGTCATTTGCAGCTTTAAAAAGCAAACTGAGTTCCTGAGTTCCTTGACCTGTTATTCCGTTTATCATAAGAATCTTGGCCCTAGGATTTGCTTGTTTTACTCTAAAGAAAAACACTTCTCTCTCAGCTTGTGATACTATATCACTTTTAGTAATTACAACAATATCAGCTAATTTAAGCATAGGACCAATTTTTTGAGGCGTGTTCACTCCAGAAAGGTTGTCAATCACACATACCGCAAGCACATCTTTTATGTGAGGAGAACATCTATTACATAATCCAGCACTCTCTGTAATTAAGATATCAAGCTGACTTTTTACACCCCAGTTTACACATTCCTCAATATTAGTTATAAAAAAGTGATCTGGACATAAGTTGCCTGATAAACCAATTTTAACAGGAATATGTTTTTTCTTATATAAAGTATCATCATAGGTTGAAAGACAATCAAATTTAACCACACCAACATTTATATGTTCTTGAGTCAGATGTTCTATTGTTTTTAAAATTACAGAAGTCTTACCTGTAGATGGAGGACCGGATATTGTAATTAACTTCAAAGCTAATCCCCCCTTAATGCTTCAAAAAAGTATTTATTTAGGTTATCAATAGTCGACTTAATATCTTGTGATTTAATATAATCCCATCCAATCCATTTTAAAGGAGCATTTTCAGGAATTTTATTTTCAACATTTGGATTAATAGAAGGGAAAGAAGCTCCAGCACATATCTTACCTATAGTTTCTCCTACAAAAAAATCAGCAATTTCTTTATATTTATCTAAACAGGATTTTTTTACTAACATAGAAACAGGACTCACGATAGCTCCATCTTCGGGCCAAACTACTGAAACTTTATCTTTATTTCTAATAGTTCTTGCATAAAAATATGGCATTACACTTATTGTTGGTGAACCTTTTAATCCGCTGCCTGCCATTTTTACCATCTGTGAAGGATGCCAGCCATCTTTTACGGAGTTTCCAAGTTTTTTTATTCCATCATATCCATAATCTTTATAAATATTTAATAAAGTAGTTTCGCAAAAGAAATTTTTATCACCTCGAATTACAACTCTATTTTTGTATTCTGGATTAAGTAAATCTCCCCATTTTTTAGGCATAGGTAAGTCGCCTAATTGTACTAAATCAACTACCATTACTAAAATATTCATTGAAAACATAGTATAATGGCCATCTGGGTCTTGTATACCACCCTCCTTGAAGTTTTTATTTACATCATAGTTGGTTACATCGGTAAATATATCTTTACTAATAAACTTATCAATAAAAGACTTATGAAAAAAACTATTAATGCCAGGTGTTATAACGATATCTGGTATATCATCAATACTTTCGTAATTATTTACTTTTTCATAAAAGGATAGCTGATTGGTGGCATGACTTTCTACTAAATAATTAAATTCAATGTTACGTTCATTTTTTAGTGATTTAATAAAATTTTTAAATTCTTCTTCTATTGGTACTTTTAAAGGACAAGGTAAAAGTGCAAGTAAATTTAAGTTCTTTTCATCAATACTCATTAACAACAGTGCCTCCCGATATACAGTTATTATATATCATTATACTATAAATTAATAAAAATGTAGAGAAAATTCATACAACATTACTTTAGATAATTTTTATACAATATTGGGTATTTTTACGTAAATTTATATCGAAAAAACTGGTGATGTAGTCTTAGTGTAAAAGTTTTCCTAGATAAGCATATGTTGAATTGATATATTGATATTAAAATTGTTTCAATATTAACAATTTAATAAAAATATTTCAAAAAAGCTTGACTTTTAATAAAAAAGAAAATATAATAAGACAAAACAGTACATAATAAAACAAAATGGAAATTAAATTTCCGAATAGTATTGTTTTATACAAAATGTTAAGGAGGAGTTTGAAAAAATGCGTCAAGTAGCTATTTATGGAAAGGGTGGAATAGGAAAATCCACAACAACACAAAATCTTACTGCAGGACTAGGAACTATGGGTAAGAAAATAATGGTAGTAGGATGTGACCCTAAAGCAGACTCAACAAGATTATTACTAGGTGGACTAGCTCAAAAGTCAGTATTAGATACATTAAGAGAAGAAGGTGAAGATGTAGATTTAGATTCTATATTAAAACCAGGTTTCAGCGATATAAAATGTGTTGAATCAGGCGGACCAGAACCAGGAGTTGGATGTGCAGGCAGAGGTATAATAACTTCAATAAACATGCTTGAACAATTAGGTGCTTATGAAGCTGATTTAGACTATGTATTCTACGATGTATTAGGAGACGTTGTTTGCGGTGGTTTCGCAATGCCAATCAGAGAAGGAAAAGCTCAAGAAATATATATAGTAGCAAGTGGAGAAATGATGGCATTATATGCAGCAAACAATATATCAAAAGGTATCCAAAAATATGCACACAGTGGTGGAGTTAGATTAGGTGGTATCATCTGCAACAGCAGAAAGGTTGCTAATGAATATGAATTACTTGACAACTTCGCTAAAGAATTAGGAAGCCAATTAATACACTTTGTACCAAGAAGCCCAATGGTTACAAAAGCAGAAATAAACAAGAAAACAGTTATAGATTTCGATCCAACATGTGAACAAGCTGATGAATACAGAACATTAGCTAAAAATATAGATGACAACGAAATGTTTGTTATACCAAAACCAATGACACAAGATAGATTAGAAGAAATATTAATGGAATATGGTCTAATGGATCTATAAGATGTATTCCTCATGTTGCAAGCTGAGAAATATATCACTATAAAATAATAATTAAATTGATTTAGACAAATTAAATATCACATTTTAAGCCTTATAGAAGAAAATAGATTAATAAAAATAAGGGGGTACAAAAATGCCATTAAAATTATTCAAATGCGACGAAACTATTCCCGAAAGAGAAAGACACTGTTATATAAAAGAACCGGGAGAAAGTATAACTGAGTATTTACCAGCTTCAAATGTAAATACTATTCCAGGAACACTGTCTGAAAGAGGTTGTAGCTATTGCGGTGCAAAACTAGTTATTGGTGGTGTTCTTAAAGATACTATTCAAATGATACATGGACCTATAGGATGTTCATATGATACTTGGCATACAAAACGTTATCCAAGTGATGCTGATAACTGGCAGTTAAAATATGCTTTTTCCACAGATATGAAGGAACAACATGTTGTTTTTGGTGGTATGAAAAAGTTAAAACAGTGTATACTTGAAGCTTTTAAGGAATTTCCAGATAAGAAGAGAATGATGCTTTATACAACTTGCGCTACAGCTCTAATAGGAGATGATATGAAAGCGGTTGTTAAGGAAGTAGAAGCAGAACTAAAAGGGGAAGTAGATATATTCTGCATAGAATGTCCAGGTTTTGCTGGGGTAAGTCAATCAAAAGGACATCATGTACTTAATATTGCTTGGATGAATGAAAAAGTAGGAACTGTTGAACCTGAGATTACAAGTCCTTATACAATAAATGTAATTGGTGACTATAATATTCAAGGTGATACTTTTGTATTTGAAAACTATATGGAAAGAATGGGTGTTCAAATTATAGCTCACTTCACAGGAAATGGTACTTATGATTCATTGAGAGGTATGCATAGAGCACAACTTAATGTTACAAACTGCGCAAGATCAGCAGGATACATTGCTAATGAGTTAAAAAAGCAATATGGTATTCCTAGAATTGACGTAGATACTTGGGGCTTTGATTATGCAAAAGAAGGCTTAAGAAAAATTGGAGCATTCTTTGGTCTAGAAGATAAAGCAGAACAAATAATAGCTGAAGAAGTTGCAAAATACCAAGAAAAATTAGATTGGTATAAAGAAAAATTAAAAGGTAAAAAGATTTGCATATGGACAGGCGGACCAAGATTATGGCACTGGACAAAAGCTTTAGAAGATGATTTAGGAATGGAAGTAGTAGCTATGTCATCAAAATTTGGTCACCAAGAGGACTTTGAAAAGGTAATTTCAAGAGGTAGAGAAGGAACTATATATATAGATGATGGAAATGAACTTGAATTCTTTGAAGTAATAGATATGGTGAAGCCAGATCTTATTCTTACCGGACCTAGAGTAGGTGAAATGGTAAAGAAACTGCACATACCATATATTAATGGACATGGATACCACAATGGACCTTACATGGGATTTGAAGGTGCTGTAAATATGGCAAGAGATATGTACAATGGTATTTATTCTCCACTTTGGAAGTTATCTGCAGAAGATATAAGGGAGGTTAAATAATTATGAAAGAAAAAGCTGATGAAATAATTTCATTTATTCAAGAACGTTGCTTATGGCAGTTTCATTCAAGAGCATGGGACAGAGAAGAAAATATAAATGGAACTATGGATAATGTTGCTAAGCTTTTGACAGGTGAAACTGTGGTAGCTGAAACAAAACAAGAAAAATGTGCTTATGCTGATGCAAAGGTTCTTACAGATCAAATTAAAGAAAAGTTCTCATGGGTAAATGAACTAGAAGCAGGACAAAAGAAAGAATTAGTAGAAGCTGTTAAAGCAAAACTTACTGATATCGTAATAACAAAATGCTTAAATGGTGAAATAAATGTTCCATTTTATTAAAAAACAAAAGTTTAATTTTAAATAATTCGAGAGGTGATAACATGGCTTTGGAAATAAAACAAAAAGAACGTCAAGGTGTAATAAATCCTATTTTTACATGTCAACCTTGTGGTGCACAGTTTGCTAGTATAGGTATAAAAGATTGTATAGCTTTAGTACATGGTGGACAAGGTTGTTGTACATTCGTAAGATTATTATTCGCACAACACTTGAAAGAAAATTTTGATATAGCTTCTTCTTCACTACATGAAGATGCAGCTGTATTCGGCGGTACAATGAGAATTGAAGAAGGTGTAATGACACTTATACAAAGATATCCTGATGTAAGAATTATTCCTATAATCACTACTTGCTCAACTGAAACTATTGGTGATGATATAGAAGGAACAGTATCAAAGATTAATAGAAAGTTAAAGAAAGAATATCCTGATAGAAAAGTTCTATTACTTCCTATGCATACACCAAGTTATAATGGAAGTATGGTAAGTGGATATGATATAGCTATAGAAACACTTGTTTCTACTTTAGCTAAAAAGGGACAGCCTAATGGCAAGTTAAATATTATTACAGGATGGATTAATCCGGGTGATGTAACTGAAGTTAAGCATCTTTTAGAAGATATGGCAGTTGAAGGAAATGTATTAATAGATACTGAAACCTTTGATGCACCAATAATGCCTGATAAATCTGCATTTGCTTATGGAAATACAACGATGGAAGATATTGAGGATAGTGCTAATTCAGTTGGTACAATAGCTTTATGTAAATATGAAGGCGGTAAAGCAGCTCAATTTTTACAGGATGAATTTGATGTTCCAGCAATAATTGGACCAACTCCGCTTGGAATAAAGAATACAGATATATTCCTTCAAAATGTAGCTAAGCTTACTGGTAAAGAAATACCTGAATCTTTAGTTAGAGAACGTGGAAAAGCTATAGATGCTATGTCAGATCTTGCTCACATGTTCTTTGCAGATAAAAAGGTAGCTATTTATGGAGATCCAGATTTAGTAATAGGACTTGCACAGTTCTGCTTAGAGGTTGAGTTACAACCAGTGCTTCTATTATTAGGTGATGATAACAAAACATATAAAAGAGATCCTAGATTTGAAGAAATGAAAAAACAAGCTAATTGTGATATAGAAGTAATATGTAACGCAGACTTGTGGGAATTAGAAGACAGAATAAAAAATAAAAAAATGGATATAGACTTAATCATGGGACATTCAAAAGGAAGATATATTGCTATTGATAACAATATTCCTATGGTTAGAGTAGGATTCCCTACTTTTGATAGAGCTGGTTTATGGAAACAACCAACTATTGGTTATAGAGGAGCGGAATTACTAGCAAATACTATTGCAAATACTTTATTTGCTGATATGGAATATAAACATGAAAAAGAATGGTTATTAAATGTATGGTAATATACTAAATTTACAAATAAAAATACAGTTATAGTATAAAAATAATTATAGAAAGAATACAGCCAAGTCCTAAAATGTAAAATAAACAGTTTTTGTCCGATGACTACCTACTCTAATACTCCCATCTTCTTCAAAATGGGAGTAAAGAGCGGCTACGTCCCTGGATTCGTTCAACTAAGAATCAGATGGGGTTAAAACCCCATCTGATTCAAGGTTCACTTTATGTGAAAAACTGAATTTATAAAAATAAGGACTTGGCTGTATAAATTAAAAGAGAAAATAACGGTTGCGAGATATGCAAGCGATTATATATATATTATAAATATGAAGGAGGAGGTATTATGTCAAATAGTATAGATAAGAGTATAGAATTTTATGGACGTTTAAGTGAACTTTATCGTTTAGCAAAAGAGGGTAAAATAAAAACTAATTTACAAGGCAGTCATACTCGTCCTTGCAAATTTTGGACTGCAACAAAGGTTTTAAGCGGCATTAAAAATTCAGTGGTTGTTGCTCATGGTCCAAGTGGCTGTGCTTATGGAGTAAAGCAGTCATATAAGCTTACAAACTCTCGTAATAGTGGATCACCTTATGAACCTGTAGTGACTACTAGTGTAAATGAAAAAAATGTTATCTATGGAGGGGAAAAAGAATTAGAAGGGGCTATTCTTGAAGTGGATAAAAAATATAATCCTGATGTTATTTTTGTGGCAACTAGTTGTGCTACTGGAATTATAGGGGATAATGTTGATGCTGTTATGGATAAAATGAGAAAAGAAGTAAAGGCGGAGTTAATGGCAATTCATTGTGAAGGTTTTGCAGGAGAGTATCGCAGCGGATTTGATTTAGTATTTAACCAAATAGTAAAGCTAATGGATAAACCGACCCCTGAAAGCAAATCAGCATTATCAGATACTGTAAATATTGTAGGCGGAAAAATGGGTCCTGAAAGAACAGAAGTAGATACGGATGTTAAGGAACTAGTAAGACTTGTAGAAGGAATGGGAGCAAAGGTCAATACTGTTATTGCTGGTAACTGTAGTCTAGAAGAAATTAAACAGGCTCCAAGTGTGGCGGTTAACTGTGCATTATGCTTAGATATAGGCTATGCCATAGGTAAAGAAATGTTAGAGGAATTTGGTACACCTATTAACTCTACTATACTTCCTTACGGTATTAGTGCTACTGAAAAGTGGCTTGAAGGAGCGGCAAAATATTTAGGCATGGAAAAAGAAGCTAAAGATTTAATGAATAGAGAATATGAAGCTATTAAAGTTGAATTTGAAGAGAGTAAGAAATATTTGGAAGGTAAAATAGCTATCGTAGAAGGTCACGATGCTGTAAAATGCTTGTCTATTGCACATATGCTAGAGCGTGATTTTGGAATGCGTCCAATTATATTTAATTTCCATCCATGGAGTACAGAAGCGAGAGAAACTAGTATAGATTATTTATTAGAAACAGGCATGGATCCTCAAATATTGATTACTAAAGGTACTCTTGCTTTTGGTAAATATGAGTCCATGAAACAAACAGAGGAAGAGTTGTTGAGTTTTCTTGGTGGTTTAGATCCTCAATCAGTAGTATATTTTGGTTCTTCTTTAAGCTTTCCCAACATCCCATTAGTAGATTTAAATGCAATATTAAATCGTCCAAGATTTGGTTATAGGGGAGCTTTAAAAGTTGCAAAGTGTATCAATACCGCTTTAAAATATTCCTTTAGACCTAGAAGCTGGGTATCTAAGAGAATAGTATTCCCAGAAAATGCAGGATTAGCATCTGCTCAATCTTTAACACCAAAATTAGGTCAAGACTTACCAGATTGTACTGTATACGCACAGAGGAGGAGAGGAAAATGTATGATGAATTAATATTTGAAAATTGTAACCATAGTAAAGACCCTATATTAGGATGTGCACTTGAGGGAGTTGCTAGCATAGTAGCGGGAATAAAAGATGCAAGTATTGTTATTCATTCTCCGCAAGGATGTGCAGCTACAGTTGGAGCTGCTTATGATACTCATGAGATTGATTTTACTAAAAGAAAAATAGGATGTACTCGTCTTTTTGAATCAGATGTTATTATGGGAGCTTCACAAAAGTTAGAGGATTTAATAAAAGAAGCGGATAGAACTTTTAATACTAAGGTAATGTTTGTCATTGGTACTTGTGCAGCAGATATTATTGGTGAAGATATTGAGGGCATATGTAGAGAAGTACAACCCTTTGTAAATAATAAACTTATCCCTATAATTGCAGGTGGTTTTAGGGGTAATACCTATGATGGTTTAAATATGGGCTTAGAAGCATTGCTACACTTTATAATAAACCAGCATTATAAAGTACCAAAGAGTGTAAATATTATTCTCCCACAGGCAAATTTAAATCCTACTTGGTGGGCAGACTTAAAATGGGTTACAGACACTTTGGAATTTTTAGGTATTAGAGTACAGGCTGTTTTGCCTCATGATATATCCTTTAGTGAGCTTGAAGATGCGGGCAGAGCATCAGCTAACATTCTTTTAAGCCGCGACGCAGGTTATGAATTTGTTAAAAAAATGGAAGAACAGTATGGTATACCTTTAATTCTTCAAGATATGCCGCTGCCTATAGGTTTAAAAAATACAGCTCAGTGGTTGAGGGCATTAGGGAAATATTTTGAAGTAGAAGAAAGGGTAGAAGAGATAATAAAAAAAGGAGAAGAAATGGTTATAGATATTCTCCGTAGAAGAGGATTAATGATTATTCCACGTTATCGTAATTGTAAGATTGCTATATCTGCAGATGCTACTATTGGTATTGGTCTTGTAAGGATGCTTTTTGAGGAACTAGAAATGATTCCTGAAACAATATTGCTTAGATCTGGATTACCAGAGTGTAAAAAAATTCTTCAAAGAGAATTAGATGATTTAGGAATTTCTCCTAAAGTAGCATTTTCAGTAGATGGATATCAGGTAAAACAGGCCTTAAAGGATATAGAGGTAGATTCTGTTATTGGTTCTGCCTGGGAGAAATATATGGCAGAGGAAGTTGGGGTAAAGCTTGCTTTTGATGTAGTAACCCCAACAAATAGGGATGTATATGTTGATAGGGCATATTTCGGATATGACGGTATGCTTAATATTTTAGAGATAGTTGCTAATGATTGGGAAAAGGCTTTTCGTTCAAAAGAAATAAATTGGGAGCAGTGTATGTAAATTATAAAATGTGAAATAAATTTTTTGATCATTAAGAAATGTTATGTCATTTTGTGATAATATATTATAATATACTATAAGAAAAAAGAACAAAGGTATGAAGAGTTATGAAAATAAGAACTGATTTTGTAACAAATAGTAGTTCAGTAAGCTATATAATTACAATAAATGTAGAAAATTAGAAACCATTGTTCAAAAGGATGTGACTATGCAATGTACATGAATGTAGAAAATTTTTATGATAATATTGGACAAAATTGGGATCTGCATTCGGATATTCTTCGAGATTATATATTTGCCAATATAAGCGTTGGATTGATAAGAACTCAGGAAATGAAGAATGATATAGACAGATTATATGTTGTTGATAAATTAAAGTATTATGATGCTGCTAAAGATTCTACATGCATGAATCATGTCATAATGTTGCAAGGTTCGCTTGAACAGGAGATTTATGCCAGGAAGGTATTGGGAATACTTTTAATTGCAGAAGAAGACTATGTTTTAAGAAGTAAAGTAATTAAACTATTGAGAAAATATTATCCTTTAGTTTATCGCTCAGTTAAGAAGCTCAATAATAGAGAGTTGATAGGTGAATATTTACGAATGGACGACCTTACTATGAGAACAGAAAGAAGGTTACATTCTGCTATATATTTATATTTAGTTATGTATTGCTCCTCTAAAGAAGTGGATAGAGATTACATCTTTTCGGTTATGAATGATATAAAAAACTATGAGCTTAGTAGTCCTATGACAACAAACATAGATAAAGAACTAGAGCATCATAAATCTGAAATACAAGAAATTAAATTATTAATAGAAAAAGAATATGGTAAATTATATGGATATAAGGATGTTCTAAATACTTACAATAATGATGTTGATGACATAGGTTGTGTATTAAAAAATCTTTTCATGATTAATAAAATTGATGTAGATCAAATATTTGATGATTTTGAATCCTTGAATATTGATAGTATAATTTTAGCCTATATTAAATGCGGTTATAAAAAACTAGAACCAGGTATTATACTTCAGGCTCTTGTTAATGGAATTTTTATGCAATCTATGATTAATGAATATAAAAAATCAAGAAGGTTGTATTTTGAAAATAATCAAGAGACATTATACTTTAAACTGTATTCTTTAGAAGAAAAACTTAAAAGTGTTGAGAATGAAAATAAAGAAATAACAACAGAGATGGCATCACTTCAACAGGAAAAAATGTCATTTGATGAAACTCTCAACAATGAAATCAACAAACTGAATAAAGCTCATAAATCAGAGATAGTTCACATGGAGAAAATTATTAAAAAACTTGAAAAGCAGCTAGAAGAAGAAGAAAAATATAGAAATGAACTGAATATTTTAAGAGAATATATTTTTGAAGCGAAAAATGAGTATGTTCCAAATAATTCAGATAAGACATTAGATTATTATATTGCTAATAAAAGAATTTTAATAATAGGTGGAGCTAAAGATTGGAGAAGAAAATTTAAAGAAAAGTATCCTGAAATACAAACATTAAATGGATTTAATGATAACTTTGAACTAAGTATTTTGAACAGTGTGGATTGTATATTTTTTTATACAGGTTTTATGAGTCATTCTACTTATAATAGAGCTATGAAATTCATTAGAACAAATCAAGTTAAGTTTGGTTATATTGGAAAAACAAATATTGATCTTGTAGAAGAAGAAATTATTGAAGAATTAAAGAAATGTAAAATTGGAAGGAGGTTAAATTTATCAGATTAAAAAATAGTTTCTGATAAATAGATATGTTATGAAGATTGCTGTATTTTTAGGTGATAATGGTCAAACAATATCCTTTAACGAAAGTGGCACAGTTAAGGTGTTTCTTAGGGATGAAGGACAATGGGATGTAATAAAAGAAATACCTTTTGGGGTTAACAATTTAATGGATACAAAAGCAGTTCGTGAAAATATTTCATCTATGCTGGAGGCCCTAGAGGGGTGCAGAGTTTTTGTAGCAGTAGAAGTTAAAGGTATTCCATATACAATTCTTGAAGGTATGAAGTTTAATATTTGGAAGGTGCAAGGTGCTCCAGAAGACTTCTTAGAATACATATTCGAAAAGGAGGAGCAGTTAAAATTTAATAAAGTTAAGAGTGAAACAGTACCAGTTCCAATAGAGACTGACAAGCCTGGAAAATACTATATTGATTTGGAGACAGTTATGGAGACCAATGAAAAAGTTACTTCTAAGCAAGTACTCTTACCATTTCTTCGTAATACCACTTTTGATGAATTGGAGATTGATTGTGGTCATGTTCCACCTTGGTTTCAAAAGGAGTTTGAAATTTTAAATTTAAAATCATCTGTTGAACCTATATGTGAAGGTGGGTTTAAGGTGAAAGTTTATCCTAATAGTTCTATATAATAAATTATATAGATAACCACGCCCCAAATTTAACTTATACTCCAGAATATGCTGCCAAACTTCGGCACGTTAAAAACTTTTAATCAGTCTAAAGTTCGTGTTTTAAGCAGAGAGCCAAAAT
>NZ_JABAIW010000092.1:0-10228 GCF_014231265.1 Clostridium sp. DJ247
TTAAAAGTTTTTAAATGTGCTTCAGTTTTGTCAACATATTCCTACGTATAAGTTAAGTTTCCAGCTAGGAACCCTATGGATAACCACAATTTAAATTTAACTTATACGTAGGGATATAGTACCAATGTTGAAGTCACATTTCGTCAGAGGAGTAAGGGATTCGCACAAAATCACAGATTTTGGCTCTCTGCTTAAATTAAAGCTCTAGACTAATTAAAAATATTTAACGTGACGAAACATGGTAATATATCCGGTCGTGTAAGTTAAATTTCGGGCGTGGTTATCTATAGAACTATGAGCGTTGTATTATGTATATAATGAGTAAAGTAAAAGGAGGCTGACTTAATGAAGGAATTAATAGAAAAAATACATGAATCAATTACAAAAAATACACCTTTAGTTTGTGCCACTATATTTGGGAGTATGGGGTCATCTCCCCGTACTTCTGGTGCTAAAATGCTGATCTTTGAAGATAACAGTATCTTCGGTACTATTGGAGGAGGAAGATTAGAAGCAGGTGTTTTGGAAAAATCAAAAGAGGTTTTTAGAGATAAAAATAATGTCACAATGCATTTTAATTTAAATGGACTTAAAGAGACAGATATGATATGTGGGGGAGAAGTAGACGTTTTACTAGAGTATATAGATCCATATGATGAGAGAAATATAGAAATTTATAAAACTTGCTTACAAGCTATAAGTAACAATGAAAAAGCTACTTTCGTTACAGTTCTAAAGAAAGAAGATTTTTCAGTGAAAAGATATGTGCTTACTTACCAAAATGATAATAATTCAGAAGGAATAGATAAAGAAATCTTAAGCAATCTAAAAAGTCATATAGGATCTAGACAATTAAAGGCTGTTACTTTAGGTGACAGTATATATATATTAGAAACCATTTCTTATAATGATACAGTATATATTTTTGGAGCAGGTCACATATCACAAAAGTTGGCATCTCTCACCAAAATGGTGGATTTTAAGACTGTAGTATTGGATGATAGAGAAGAATTTGTTAATAGAGAAAAGTTTCCTATGATAGATGATATTATACTTTTAAAATCTTTTGATGACTCTTACCCAATTAATATAGATGAAGATAGCTATATTGTTACAGTAACTAGAGGTCATAACTGTGATTTAAAGGTATTAAAACAAATTTTAAAATCAAGAGCTGGGTATATAGGTATGATGGGGAGCAAAAGAAAAAGGATAGAAATTTGTTCTAAATTACAAGAGTATGGATATGAAGCCGATGATCTTTCTAGAATTCATAGTCCGGTAGGAATAGCAATAAAGGCAGAGACTCCAGAAGAAATAGCAATAAGTATTGCAGCAGAACTTATCAAAGAAAGAGCAGAAAAGTAAAATTTAGTCATATATATATAAAACTATGAAACTTGAGTTACACCAATATTTATATGAAATCTACAAAGATTAAGTTACAAAGCTGTATATAAAATTATTAATTTGATAATTATTTATCATAAATATAATTTCAAAGTATTTAATGTTTAATAACAAAGTGGTATAAAAACAAGCATATTATTAATAAAGTCATAAAAATATATCTAATTTGTAAATTGGCATGAAATTTGCTGTATTGATTATATATACATAAAAAATTATAAGAAGAGAGGTTGCAATAATCATGTCAACACAAAATGAAATAAAATGGATATGCAATGTATCAGCAAGAGATTCAATAAAAAATAAATTTTCAACAGAATTTATATCAAAAAAGGTTATAAAGGGAGTAAGAAATTTTCATAAAAGTTTTCCACAGTATGATATAACTCCATTACACAGTCTAAAAGAATTAGCAGGTTATTTAGGTATAGATCAGGTATGGGTAAAGGATGAATCCTATAGATTTGGGCTTAATGCTTTTAAAGTTCTAGGAGGTTCTTACGCATTAGGAAACTATTTATGTGAAAGATTAGGTATAAATATTGAGGATACATCCTTTGAAGAACTTAAATCTAAAGAAGTAAAAGAAAAGATAGGAGATATAACCTTTGTTACTGCTACAGATGGTAATCATGGAAGGGGAGTAGCTTGGGCGGCAAACCAATTGGGGCAAAAATCAGTTGTATATATGCCCAAAGGTTCCTCTCTTATAAGACTTGAGAATATAAGAAAAGAAGGGGCAGAAGCTTCTATAACGGATTTAAATTATGATGATGCAGTAAGGTTAGCTAACAAATATGCAGAAGAAAACAATGGAGTTATGGTACAGGATACAGCTTGGGAAGGCTATGAGAAAATTCCTACTTGGATTATGCAAGGATATGCCACATTAATAGATGAGGCTATGGAGCAAATTAAAGAGCAGGGAAAAGAACTGCCAACACATGTATTTTTGCAAGCAGGGGTAGGTTCCTTTGCTGGTGCTATTCAAGGATATTTAGCAGAACTGTACAAAGATGAAAGGCCAATAACCGTAATTGTGGAACCTAATGAAGCAGCATGTATATATAAATCTGCTTTAGCAAATGATGGTAAGCCTCATGCAGTAACTGGAGACATGCCTACAATAATGGCAGGACTTGCTTGTGGAGAGCCAAATATAACAGGTTGGAATATATTAAGAGATTATTCAGATATGTATATTTCTTGTCCTGATTATGTAAGTGCTAGAGGAATGAGAATATTAGGTAATCCCGTAAAAGGAGATCCACAAGTCATATCAGGAGAGTCAGGAGCAGTAGGACTTGGAATATTAAGTTTAATTGTTGAAGATAACTCTTTAAAAGATTTAGTAGAAAAGTTAAATTTGAATGAAAAATCAAGAGTTTTAGTAATAAGTACAGAAGGGGATACAGATCCAGTAAATTACAGAAAAATAACATGGGATGGATTGTATCGAAGCGCTACCTAAATATAGATGTCTAACCTAGGGACTTGACTTAAACCGGTATTCATATGAGTATCTCTTAGGTACTGTTAACTACTTTAAGTTATCTCTAAGGTTTGCTAAATGTACCGTCAGAGATACTCATATGAATACCTAGAGTAAGTTAAGAAGCAAGGTTAATGTGTATATAAGTTGAAATTAGGGAAATATTTTAAGCAGGTGATTTTATGAAAAAAACTCTTATAAAAAATGGAGTAATTATAGATGGTACTAGCAGTGATAGATTTAAAGCAGATATCTTAATAGTAAATGATACTATAGAGGAAATAGGAACCATAAAAGAAAGTAATTTTGATGAAGTAATAGATGCAGAGGGAAAGATAGTTTGTCCTGGTTTTATAGATACTCATAGCCATTCAGATTTGCAGATACTAGTTGATGGGTATATAGAACCAAAAGTAAGACAAGGTATAACTACAGAAGTTTTGGGGCAGGATGGTATTTCTATGGCCCCATTACCTGAACAATATATAAGCCCTTGGAGGAAAAATCTAGCTGGGCTTGATGGAGACAGTGATAAAATTTTATGGAACTGGAAGGATACTGAAGGATATTTAAACTTATTAGAAAAGTCTAGCATAGGTCCTAATGTAGCTTATCTTGCTCCACATGGAAATATAAGAATGGAAGCAATAGGACTTGAAAATAAAAAGGCAAGTGCTAAAGATATAGAAAGACTAAAGAATATAACTAGAAGAGAAATGGAAGCTGGTGCTGCTGGGTTATCCACAGGCCTTATATATATGCCTTGTGCATATGCAGATACAGAAGAGATTATAGAAATGTGCAAGGTAGTGGCTGATTACGACAGAGTTTTTGTAGTGCATCAAAGAAGTGAAGCAGATACTATAGTTGAATCTATGGAAGAGATAATAAAAATAGGTAGAGAAAGTGGTGTTAAGGTTCACTTTTCTCACTTTAAAGTATGTGGAAAAAAGAATTGGAATGAAATTGATAAAGTTATAGAATTGCTAGAAAAAGCAAAGTTAGAAGGTATAAGAGTATCTTTTGATCAATATCCTTATGTAGCTGGAAGTACAATGCTTGGAGTAATACTTCCGCCTTGGGTACATGATGGAGGAACTGATAAGCTTTTAGAGCGTCTTAAAGATAAGAATTTGAGAGAAAAAATGATTTATGATATTGAAAATGGTATACCAGCATGGGATAACTTTATAGATTTTGCAGGCTTTGACAACATATATGTAACTAGTGTAAAAACTGAAAAAAATAAAAGTTGTATAGGTAAAAATTTAACAGAGATAGCAGAACTTAAAGGAAAAGATGTATATAATGCTGTATTTGACTTATTATATGAGGAAGATAATGCGGTAGGTATGTATGATTACTATGGAAAAGAAGAACATGTAGTTAAATTTATGAAAAGGGAAGAACAAAATGTATGTACTGATGGATTACTTGGAGGTAAACCACATCCGAGAGTATATGGTGCTTTCCCTAGAGTTTTAGGTAAATATGTTAGAGAGGATAAAGCTCTTACTTTAGAAGAAGCTATATATAAGATGACTTTAAAACCAGCTACAGTATTTGGTATTAAAGATAGAGGAGAACTAAAGAAGGGTAAGAAAGCTGACATAGTTATTTTTGATGATAATACTATAATAGATAAGGCTACTTTTATAAATCCTGTTCAATATTCTGAAGGAATTAAAACAGTAATTGTTAACGGAGAAGTAGTTCTAAGTAATGGAAAGAGATCTGATAAGTTAACAGGTAAGGTTATAAGAATTAAAGACTAAAAATATATTTGTTTCTTTTGAGAGGAGGACTAAAAAATGTTATCAAAAGAAAGAGAAAATGAAATAATAAAATTATGTCAAGAATTGTTGGCCATTAAGAGTTATTCAGGAGAAGAACAAAATGTAGTTCAGCGAGCTAAGAAGGCTTTTGAAGAAATGGGATATGATGATTTTTATATAGATGAATATGGAAATATAATAGGACATATTAAAGGGAAGAGAGAAGGAAAAAGCATATTATTTGATGCCCATATAGATACTGTAACAGTTCCTGATGAAACAAAATGGAGTCATAATCCTTTTGCATCAGAAATTGAAAATAATAAAATCTATGGAAGAGGAGCTTCTGATATGAAGGGTGCCTTTTCAGCTATGATTTGTGCAGCTTCCTATTTCGCTAAGGATACTAATAAAGATTTCCCGGGAGATATTTATATAGCTGGAGTTGTTCATGAAGAATGCTTTGAAGGGGTAGCAGCAAGAAGTATTAGTAAAAAAGTAAAACCAGACTATGTAGTTATAGGAGAGGCTTCTCAATGCAATTTAAAGAGAGGACAAAGGGGAAGAGCTGAAATAGTTGTAGAAACTTACGGAAAACCAGCTCACTCTGCTAATCCTGAAAAGGGAGTAAATGCAGTTTATAAAATGAATAAATTAGTTGAAAAAATTAGAGATATAAAAAATGAGCATGATGACTTTTTGGGAGATGGAATACTTGAACTTACAGACATTAAATCATCACCATATCCTGGAGCTTCTGTGGTTCCTGATTATTGTAAGGTAACTTACGATAGAAGACTTCTTGTAGGTGAAACAAAAGAAAGTGTTTTAAAACCTATTTTAGATATAATAGCTGAAATGGAAAAACAGGATGAAAACTTTGAGGCTAAAGCTTATTATGCTGAAGGAACTGAAAAATGTTATACAGGAAACTCTATACAGGGAGAAAGATTTTTCCCAGCATGGGTTCGTGATGAAAATGATGAATATGTACAAAAGTGTTATAAGTCATTGGTAGAAGCGGGTTTAAATCCAGAAATAACTCACTATTCATTTTGTACTAATGGAAGTCACTATGCTGGAGAGGCTGGTATAAAGACTATAGGTTTTGGGCCGTCAAAGGAGAATTTGGCTCATACTATAGATGAATATATTGAGATTGATGAGCTTTTAAAGGCTGTAAAAGGATATTACGCTATAGCAAAAGGAGTTCTGTGCTCATAATAGAGTACTGAGCTTGGAAATTTAACTTATACTACGGTATATGTTGTCAAACTTCAGTACGTTAAAAATTTTTTATCAGTCTAAAGCTTGCATTTTAGAAAACCTAAGAATCTTCGATAAACTCGCTATGCTCAAACAATCGAATTTTCTAAGGTTTTCTAAAATACTTCGCTAAGACTGATAAAAAAATTTTTAAATGTACTTTCAGTTTTGACAACATATCCCTCCGTATAAGTTAAATTTCCACTAAAAAACTCCACACGTACCTAAAGTTAAGTTTTACTCAGAATTGATTTTAATCTCATTTTTATTTTAGTATTAGTTAAGATAACTCAATAAATGGTTAGAAGCAAGAAATAACCTCAATATATAGGAGGTGAAAAAATGTCCGTTTTAATAAAAAATGGAATTATAGTAAGTGATGAAGATATCATAACAGGTGATATTTATATAGAAGACGGTATTATTAAAGAAATAGGCAATAAAATAGATAAAGCTGCAGATGAGGTTATTGATGCAGAAGGGAAGTTGGTGATTCCTGGAGGCGTTGATGCTCATACTCATTTAAATATTCATATTGGTGATACTGTTGTTAAGGATGATTTTTATACAGGGACTGTGGCTGCGGCTTTTGGTGGCACTACTTGTATAGTGGATCATATGGGCTTTGGACCTGAGGATTGCAATTTGCATCATCAACTGGAGGTTTATCATAAGTATGCGAAGAACAATGCTGTTATAGATTATAGCTTTCATGGTGTTATTCAACATATAGATGATGGAATACTAAAAGAAATGGATGATATGGTACAAAAGGAAGGTATATCTAGCTTTAAATTTTACTTAACTTATGATTATAAACTTAGTGATGAAGAAGCATTAAAGGCTATGATTAAGTTAAATCAGCTAGGTGCAGTTACCACAGTGCATTGTGAAAATCATGGTGTAATAAATTATTTAAGAAATTTATTTGTAAGCCAAGGTAAGAAAGAGCCTATATATCATGCTTTAAGTAGGCCGGAAGAAAGTGAAGCAGAGGCTGTAAATAGAATGATCACTTTAGCAGCTGTAGCAGGTAATGCACCTTTATATATTGTACATGTATCCTGTGGGAAAAGTATGTATCATATAGCAAAGGCTCAAAGAGAAGGACAAAAAGTATATGCAGAAACTTGCCCTCAATATTTATTTTTAGACGAAGAGAAGTATAAGGAAGAAAATAATGAAGGTCTAAAATATATTATGAGTCCTCCATTAAGAAAAAAATACAATGGGAAAATGCTTTGGAATCATATAAAAAATAAGGATATACAGGTTGTAGCTACAGACCATTGTCCTTTTGATTTTTATGGTGATAAGCAGAGGGGAAAAGAGGATTTTACAAAATGTCCTAATGGTGCTCCAGGGATAGAAGCTAGGATTCCACTTATGTTTTCGGAAGGTGTCATGAAAGGAAGAATAGATATAAAAACTTTTGTAGATATAGTAAGTACTAAGCCTGCAAAGATCTTTGGTCTTTATCCTAAAAAGGGAGCTATTAGAGTAGGGTCAGATGCAGATATAGTAATTATAGATAAAGAAAAAGAAGTTACCATATCTAAAAATATGCTTCATGAAAATGTAGATTATACACCCTATGAAGGGGTGAAAATAAAGGGTTATCCTGTTTTAACTATGGTAAGAGGAAAGGTAGTTACTAGAGATAATGTATTTGTAGGAGAAAAAGGATACGGAAGCTTTGTAAAGAGAAGAAACTCCACTTTATAGAAAGGATTGGTAGTAGTAAATATGCTTATAATAAATGGAACAATTGTTACCTTTGATGACAAGGGAACTCTAATACCAGATGGTGCTGTTTATATTGAAAATAATTTAATAAAGGAAGTAGGTAAGTCCTCTGACCTCGAGAAAAAATATGAACAAGAAGAAAGATTGGATGCAAAGGGTAAAATTGTAATGCCTGGACTGGTATGTGCTCATTATCATGCTTACAGTGCTTTTGCAAGGGGAATGATATTAGATGGAGAGGCCCCTACTAATTTTATAGAAGTTTTGAGAAAAGTTTGGTGGAGACTGGATAAAAAGCTTACCTTAGAGGATATATACTACAGCGGGCTAGTTTCTGCTATAGATGCTGTTAAAAGCGGTACAACTTGTATAATAGACCACCATGCCAGCCCGTATGCTTGTACAGGCAGCCTTGATGCTCTAAGTAGAGCTTTTTCTCAAGTAGGAGTAAGAGGAAATTATTGCTATGAAGTGTCCGAAAGAGATGGACTGGATATAGCAAAAGAGGGATTAACAGAAAATTATAATTTTATCAAAGATGCTTTGATAAATAACAATGATTTAGTAACAGGTTCCTTTGGACTACATGCATCCTTTACAGTGTCTGATGATATTATAAAAGAAGCTGTAGCAATGAGGGATGATTTAAAATGTGGCTTTCATGTTCATGTATCAGAAGGTAACTTGGATGAAGAGTTAAGCATGTATAACTACGAAAAAAGTGTGGTACAAAGATTCTATGATATGAGAGTTCTTGGAGAAAAAACTATAGCTGTACATGGAGTAAATGTAAATGAAAAGGACTTAGAACTTTTAAAGGCTACAAATACCATAGTAGTTCATAATCCAGAGTCAAATATGAATAATGCTGTTGGAATACCTCCTATTATAGACATGATGAATAAAAGAATTTTGGTAGGTCTTGGAACGGATGGTTTTACTTCTAATATGTTTAGAGAAATAGATAACTTTTATATAGTGCATAAACTAATAAATAAAGACCCGAGAGTTTTAAATGTTGGAGAGGCTTTAAATGTGGCTATAAATAATAATGGAAAAATAGTTAATAGATTATTTGGGAAACCAGCAGCATGTATAAAAGAAGGAGCATATGGAGATTTAATAATAGTCGATTATGACAGTCCAACTCCTTTAAATAGTTCAAATATAGGTGGGCATATAATATTTGGTATGAATAGTAATAATGTACTAACAACAATAATTAATGGGAATGTGGTTATGAAAGATAGACAACTTATAAATATAGATGAAGAAATGATTATGAAAAAATCTAGAGAAGTTTCTAAAGCTTTGTGGCAGAGATTATAAGGAGGAAATTTATATGGCAGATTTAAAAGTAAAAATATCAGGAATGGAATTTGATAACCCTGTTATAGTTGCAGCAGGTCCACCTTCAAGAAATGCGGATATGATTATAGATTGTGTAAATAATGGAGCAGGTGGAGTAGTTAGTAAAACTATATCTACGGAAGCAGCTAATATACCCAAACCATGTATGGCAGATTATAAAAATAGATTTTTAAATACAGAGCTTTGGTCCGAGCACAGTCCAGAACATTGGATAGAAAATGAATATGAAAAGGCTAAGACTTGTGGTGCGCCTTTGATTTTAGGCATGGGGTATACTCCAGACCAGATAGCTAACTTAATACCAAGAGTAGACAAGTTTGCTGATGCCTATGAAATATCTAGTCATTATGTAGGGAGAGATATAACTCCTGTACTAAATACTTTAAAAGCAGCAAAAGCTAATACTAAAAAACCAATATATATGAAGGTAAGCCCTGGTATAGCTGATATTGGTGAATTTGGAAAAGCTCTTGAAGCTGCAGGGGCAGATGGATTAGTAGCTATAAATTCTGTAGGCCCGTGTTTTAGTATAGATATAGAGACAGGATTACCTAAAATGGGTAGTACAGAAGGGTACGGATGGATGTCTGGACCAGCTATAAAGCCAATTGCTTTAAGACATGTTTATGAACTTTGCAAAGCTGTAAACATACCAGTGTTTGGAGTAGGTGGAGTCTCAAATGGTGCGGATGTTATAGAGATGATTATGGCAGGTGCTGCGGCAGTACAGGTATGTACACAAGCTATAGTAGAAGGGAATAAAGCCTTTGGAAGAATAGTAAAGGAAACTAATGCGTGGTTAGATAGTCATGGATATAAATCCTTAGATGAAATAAGAGGAATAACTATAGAAAAAATGAAAGCAAGAACAGCTCCACAATACAATACTGTTTATCCAATAGTAGATGAAGCTAAATGTGTGGGATGTAATAGATGTAAAGAAAGCTGTGTATATCAAGCTATAGAAATAAAAAATAAGAAAGCAGTGGTTGATAACTCTAGATGCTTCGGATGTGGTCTTTGTACTACAAGATGTGGAGTAAATGCTATAGGATTCGTAGCGGAAACTTAACTTACACGACCGAATATGCTGCCAAACTTCAGCACGTTAAAAACTTTTAATCAGTCTAAAGTTCGTGTTTTTGAAAATCTAAGAAACTTTGATAAA
>NZ_JABAIW010000093.1:0-9930 GCF_014231265.1 Clostridium sp. DJ247
TGTTCAAAAACAAGATGGCAGCTACATCAAAAACTTCTATGATTCAGAAGGATTAAGAAGTGAAATAGATGAAAATGATGTAGTTAGTAAGTTTGTATTTGATAGAGGAAGCATAGTAACAGAGCTTGATGCAGAAGAGAGACTAAAGGCAGTAAGCATAAGAGGTATTGAATTAGTATCTCAAGTAGATAGCAAAGATAATAGTTATTACTATTTAAATAACTATCATGGTGACGTTGTTAATTTAGCTGATATAAGTGGAAATATAGTAAATAGTTACAGTTATGATGCCTTTGGTAACACAATAGAAGCTAATGAACAAGTTCATAATAGACTTAGGTATTCTGGAGAACAGTTTGACCCAATAACGAATCAGTATTATCTGAGAGCTAGGTTCTATAATTCTGTTGTAGGCAGATTTACACAGGAGGATGTTTATAGAGGTGATGGACTTAATCTATATGCTTATGTAGCTAATAACCCTGTGAACTATGTGGACCCAAGTGGATATGCATTAAGTTGTGAGAAGAAGATAGAATTATATAAGAAATATCCAAACTTATATGAGAATAAGAAGGCTAGGGAAGCTTCTAATTTTAAGGGTGATAAACCAAATCCAAGCAATCCGAATATGACTCGTGAGCAGTGGAAGAAGCATGAACATGATGAAAGGCTAGATAGGAGATTTAGAGATACAAGTGGCGACTCATTGGCAAGAGCTAATATTAAGAATTTCAAATTTGGTAATTATTTAAAGAAATCAAAAGGAGATTCTCCTATAAAAATGAAAAATCCACATGCTCATCATATTGTTGTTAAGGGACAATTTAAAAATAGGAGTAAAATTATACAGACTTATGCTAAGTATTCCAGGCAAGTACTAAAATCTTATGGAATTGATCCATATAAGGGTTTGGAAAATTTATACTGGGCACCAAATAAGGGACATTCAGATGTATATATAAAATCAGTTGCTAAAGAATTGTATAATTTAAAAATCAATAATGCTATAAGACACCAAGTTATAGGAAGATTAGAATGGATAGCTAAACAGCTTAAAGTTAGTAAATTTCCGATATAGTATTAACAAGGGAGGATAATATATGAGTTTTATTAGTTGGACAAAAATTAAAAGTAAAGCATTTTCAGCAGTTGAAAATGGTGAGTGTGATTTGTTGTTAAATATAATTGAAGAGTATCCTAAGGTTTTGACTGCATATAATATTAGCAACGAATCTCTTTTACATGTTGCTGCTAATGAAGATAATATAGAGTTGTTAAAGTTATTAGTTGAAAAAGGTTTAGATGTAAATGTTGGAACAAAAAATGATAAAAGTAATACGCCACTTTGTAATGCTGCTTATCATGGATCAATAAGAGCAGCACGTTGGTTAATTGAGCATGGTGCTAATGTTGATGTTGGATATGATATAAGTGGAACTCCATTATGTGTCGCTGCTATGAATGGTAAAAGAGAAGTAGTTAAATTATTACTTGAATCAGGAGCAGATGTTAACGCTTCATATTGTATTGGAGAAGGCGAGAGTTTAACAAGAATGAATGCACTAAAGTTAGCAGAGATTGAGGGATACGATGAGGTAGCAAAAGTTCTTCGAAGTTATGGTGCTATTGAGACTAATGAGAACGAAAAAACAAACAAACTTGATATCTCTAATAGACATAATGAAATATTACAATATATAAAAAGTTGTCTAGGACCTATCAAATATACATTAAGTGAAATTATACCTGTTAGTAGAGTGTCTATTAATCTTCATATTATACCTCCTACAAACGAAAAAAATTGGATAACAGTTGTAACTAGTGGCATGAGCGATTGTGCTATGGAAGATGACGATTCAGAAATAGAGGAAGACTTAAAATATGCTGAGTTGTTAATTAAATTACCATCAGATTGGAAAATAAGTAAAAAGGATTTTGAAGATAATAATAATTATTGGCCTTTTGAATGGATTAGACAAATAGCTCATATGCCTCACATGTATGATGGATGGATTGATGAAGGCATTATAATTCCTAATGGAGAACCACCTGAACAATTTGCATCTAATACAAAGGTATCATGTATAATTATATGCAAATCAAAAGAAAAAGGATTAGAAAAATATAAATGTTCAGATGGTAGAATAATTAATTTTTATACGTTAATACCTATATATGGAGAAGAAGCAGTTATTGCAATGGAAAAGGGAAGCGAGTATTTATTAGAACTATTAAGTAAAAAGGGTATTGGAGATATTATAGATATTAATAGGGTGAATCTTGGTTGGAGAAAGTGATATTTATTTAATTGATACAAGACCTTTGTAGTAGTTATTATATACTTAGCACAGTTCAATGTGATGTTACTATTAAGACGAAATTGAGAATATTTTACCATTAAAACCATGGTTAAAAAACAGCAAATTAGTTTCTAAATATGATACCAATTTGCTGTTTTTCATGAATACTTTGGAGATGAAGAGTATGGATTTGTAATGCGGATATACTGTGATAAAGAGAAATTTTATAGATTGGATGGAGTTTTATGTTGCCATATATACCAACCTGTTGATAAACTAGATGAACCTATATTGGTTGAAGCTCGAATAGAAGCAGAATTAAATATAGATAATGAGGGACACCAATTGAAAGATTAGAAGAACGTATCATATATTATGAAGAAGCTTTAGAGCTAGATGTAGTATTAGATTACTCACCAATAATGTCACCAGAAGAGCGATCTTATTATGATTCTAAAATTGGAGGTGTAATATGGATAAAATAAGTGAACTACTTAGAATTATTGAGGAGAAAGAGGAGTATTGTAATTTTACGGGTGGGGTTGATGTTAAAAGAATATCGCAGGTTGAAGACATTTTAAATGTTACACTTTCAGAAAGTTATAAATAGTTTCTTAGAAATTACGGTCATATGTTAATTATGGGTATAGAAATTTATGGGGTGTCCAAAAGTGAAATACCATCTTGTGTAAAAGCTACACAAGAATATAGAAAATTTGGTTTACCAGAATATTTTGTTGTGATTGAGAATTGTGATGAATATATATACTGCTTAGATACATCTAATGTAGAAAATGGAGAGTGTTTAGTTATAGATTGGAATAGAGAATATGGCGTTGGTTCAGAAAAATATAATAATATTTATGATTTTTTTTTATGAACGACTTAAGGATGCTAGTGAAAACTGGGATTAATAATTTATAAATAAGTTTTTAATATAACCTAAATTTTTTAATGATAGCCTAAAACATAGAAAAATTTTTTCTATGACATAAGGGTTTTGTAATTAAAAATGAGATTCTAAATAATATTACTGCAAATTAGTTTATAATTTTATAGACTAATTTGCAGTTTGTTTTACCTAAAAAGCCTTTTGATAAAAAGGCAGGCGGTAGCCAGAAATGGATTAGTTAATGGAGATTTTGCAGATATAGTTAGAAATAAATTTATAAAACAAACTTAGAAATATTTATAGTTCTATATTTGAAATACATATATAAAAGAGTATTTATATAATCAAGATGACAACATAGTTAGAAGAAAAGATGCAGTTACAGGAAGCGCAGAGGAATATAGGTATAACAAAGATGGAAGCTTAGCAGCAGGTATAAGCGGAGGAAAAGTCTATAACTACACTTACACTCCAAACATGAATCTCAAAACTAAAGCTGTAAACGGAAGAACTGTACTTGAATATAACTACAATAAAGATGGCAATATAACAGCTTTAAAGGATATAACTGGTAGAAAAATAAGTTATAATTATGATATAATTGGAATGTTAAAAGAAGTATGGGATGGTAATAATAAGGCAGCATCCTATGATTATAATCCAGACAGTACAATAGCAGCTATAAAGTATGGAAATGGAATAAGTATAAATTACACACATGATGCCGATAAAAATATAGCAGGAATACTAGCTAAGACCAGAGACGGCAAAGAGCTTTTAAACCATAAATATTTTTATGATAATAATGGTAATCAAGTTAGAAAAGATGAAGCTGGTAACATAACAAGCTACGCTTATGACTGCTTAAATAGACTGGAGAAAGTAATATACCCAAATCAAACAATAGAAGCCTTCGGCTATGATAAGGCAGGAAATCGTGTAAAGAGAACATTAGATTCTCAAGTAACAAACTACACTTACGACATTAGAAATAGGTTAACATCATTAATTGAAGATGAAAATTTAACAAATTTCAAATATGACAATCAAGGAAATCTTACATCAGAAACAAATAAGCAAGGCACTACAAGATACACTTATGACTGCTTCAACCGTACTACTGGTGTTAAAAACCAAGACGGCAGCTATATCAAAAACTTCTATAATCCAGAAGGTTTGAGAAGTGAAATAGATGAAAATGGTGTAGTAAGTAAGTTTATATTTGATGGTGACAGTGTAGTAACGGAGCTTGATTTAGAAGATAATCTAAAGGCAGCAAGTATAAGAGGAATTGAGCTAATATCTCAAGTAGATAGCAAAGATAATAGTTACTACTATTTAAATAATTACCATGGTGATATTGTTGGATTAGCTGATATAAATGGAAACATAGTAAATAGTTACTCTTATGATGCCTTCGGCAATACTGTAGATGCAAATGAACAAGTTTATAATAGGTTTAGATATTCAGGAGAGCAGTTTGACACAATAACAAATCAGTACTACTTAAGGGCTAGGTTCTATAATCCTATATTTGGTAGGTTTACTCAAGAGGATGAGTATCGAGGGGATGGGCTTAATCTTTATGCCTATGTAGCAAATAATCCTGTGAATTATGTAGATCCTAGTGGATATGAATTAAGTTGTGAGAAGAAGATAGAATTATATAAGAAGTATCCAAACTTATATGAGAATAAGAAGGCTAGGGAAGCTTCTAATTTTGTTATTTAGGAAATAGCTTGCGGAAAATATTGTGGATAACTCTAGAAAAAACTAAAGATATTTGAGATAATAAGGTATTATGAAAAAGAGTAATGGTGTAATTAAACAAATTCTTAAATGTTATTTTATTATTTAGGAAATAGCTTGCGGAAAATATTGTGGATAACTCTAGAAAAAGCTAAAGATATTTGAGATAATAAGGTGTTATGAAAAAGAGTAATGGTATAATTAAACAAATTTTTAAAGATTATTTTAAAGAGTTCTGGCAAAATAAAAACGATAAGTTTCCAGAACAAATGCGAGAGCATTTATTTAAAGAAGTACTAAAAATGATAAATTGTGGTGAATTTGCATTAGGATTTATAGCTTACATATGTATGCAATGCCTTGAAAAAATTAATATAGGTTTTAGTTGTAAAAGTAGGTTTTGTAACAGATGTGGTAAAAAATATATAAGCGACTGGGTTGAAAAACAGGTAAGAAGAATTCTTGATGTACCACATAGACATTGTATATTTACTATTCCGAAGGAGTTTAGAAAGTATTTCTATTGGAACAGAAAATCCCTTAAAGATCTTCAAGATATGGCGTATCAGGTTATAGAAGAATATATAAATAATGTTAATGGTAAAAATAGAGCGGCCTTTGATAAGAAGAAAAGAATTAAAAAGGGAGGAGCTATCTGGCAATGCGGTATGATAAGCGTAGTACATACCTTTGGGCGAAGTCTAGGTTTTAATCCTCATATTCATGCATTAGTTCCTGAATTGAAAAGAAAAAATAATAGAATAGTAGATTTTCATTACTTCGAATACAAATATATTCGTAAGACATGGCAGTATAAATTAACAAGATACATGATAAAAAAGCAACCAGAGATGAGAAGTGAATACGGAAGTTTGTTTAAGATTTATCCTCATGGTTTTTATGTTCATGTTAAACCAAGAATGAGAAGTGCTAGATGGTGTGCCAGATATATAGGCAGATATCTTGCTAGACCTGCAATAGCAGAGTATAGAATAATATCCTATGCTGGAAAGATGGTTCATTTTTGGTATATAGATCATGAAACAGCAAAGAGAGTACATGAGATTATAACAGCACAAGAATTTATAGGAAAACTTATTATGCATATACCGCCTAAGAGATTTAAAATGGTAAGAAGATATGGTGTGTATGCAGGAAGTATACAACAAAAGATGAAGACATATTTTAGTCTAATAAAATATATAAAGAGTAATTATAAATTGAAACAGGTAACTCTTAAGCAATGCTATGAAATAAAAGATAAACGGTTAACTTGGAGAGATATGATAATTAAAAATTTCTCTAAGGATCCTTTGAGATGTAAAAATTGTGGAAGAAAAATGGAACTGTTTCAAATATGGCATCCTGAATACGGTTACTTGTTAAAATGAAGAAAATTAAAGCACTATACACACTTTAAAATTTATGTAAAAGTGTGCATAGTACTTAATATTTTACTTATGAATTATATGCTTATAGAATATATTATTCAAATACACAAACAACTAACTACAAATTTAAAATACCATAAAATTTCTGCAATGGCGTTAAAAATGGAAGTGATTAAATTTAGTTAGTAATTTGTTTTTTTATTTTTTCAACTTGTTCTATTGGGATTTCAGCAGCAACAGCTACCTGTTCAACATTTAAGCCCATTCTTAGTAGATTTTCTGCAACTTTTAATGCTTTTTCATTTGCCCCTTCTTCTCTTCCTTCTTCTCTAAGCTTTTTATCTAGTTCAAGTTTTTTCATAATTTCTAATAAAAACTCTCTATTATTATCGCTTAATTTTGCTTTTCCCATATCTTTATATACCTCCAATATATCATTTGCATTTGCTTCTGTCATAACATGCATAAT
Organism: Clostridium sp. DJ247; assembly: GCF_014231265.1. Classification (NCBI taxonomy): domain Bacteria; kingdom Bacillati; phylum Bacillota; class Clostridia; order Eubacteriales; family Clostridiaceae; genus Clostridium; species Clostridium sp. DJ247. Next base: position 6,805 of record NZ_JABAIW010000093.1, read on the forward strand.
TATTGAATATAATGGGTTTTTAGTGTTGTTTATATATTCTGTTATCCACTTTTTTATTAATTCTCTGTTTTTGTACCTTATTTGAAGTAGTTTTAAATAAGCTGCTTCTTCGTCCGGTAAATCTTTTGTAACTAGTATCTGTGTTTTTATATCTGTTTTTTCTAGAAAATATACGCCACTATCTATTTTCGTTACTTCTGCTCCTTGTTTATCTTTTAAGTACTCTATTAGTTTCCTTGGATACTTATTGGATGTTAGAGTTAGAGTGATTTCATCTATGCTTATCTTATTTGTTTCTTCAGATAAAGCCTTATATAAATAGGCATATGCTTTAACTTTATAATAATCATCTATGGATATATAATCAGTTGGTGATTTGTATTCAAATATATTGTATTGTCTAAATATTTTTCCTATCAATTTATCTATTTTTATATCATCCAACTTTTTTATAACTAGTATATCTATTCTTAGGGGTTCATCTGTTAACTGATGTTCTGTAAAAAATTCTAAATGTTCTTTGTATTCTTTTAACTCCAACTGTAAAGCAGCTGCAAAGGCTGGATGCCATTTTATTTTTTCTTTTGTCAAATTTATCACGCCTTCATTTTTCTTTTATTATATCATATCAATTTTTCTTTTGAAATATACTGCTTAAAAACTTTATATTCCGAAGGATTTTGAAGATATGGCAGAAAATTGCCTTTATAAAGATTATGAAAATTTGAAGAAGTGGAGGCACTAAGTCCTAACTGTGAATTCAATTTAGATAAAAGTGTAATTAAAAAGCTTGTATTAGATGGAGAAAAAATAAAAGGCGAAAAGATATTTAAAATCAAGGAAAGTGAAAAGCCAATGATTGTAGTAAGGCTTGATGCTGAAAGTATACTTAGACGTCATTTTGAAGGCATAAGGTTGGAAAAATTTCACCACAGAAAGAATATATGGTGATGGTTCAAAAGAAATTTGGACTTATGATAAATATGATAATAAAGATAGTGAAACAGATAGAGCAGGAAAAACAATTCATAGGGTTTATGATAGTAGAGGAAACTTACTTGAAGAAGTACATCCAGGTGGTTATAAAGTAAATAATTACTATGATAGTAATGACAATCTTATAAAAACAGAAACCTCTGGAGGGAGAGAAACTCTTTATAATTATGATGACAGGGGTAATGTTGTAGAAGAACTTATTAAAATACAGGATGGAAGTTATTCAAAAACAAGTTACACTTATGATGAATATGGAAGAATGATTACAAGGAAAGACCCAGAAAAGAATACTACTAGATTTAAATATGGCAACAAGGATTTTGATGAAGCTACAACAATAGAAGACCCAGAGGGAAATATATTCAGTTATAAATATGATAAAGCAGGAAGAATGACATTTATAATAAGCTCTTATGGCACTGTAGAATTTGGTTATAATGCTTTAAATAGAAAGACACACATAATTGATGCAAAAGGTAATATAACAAGATTAATGTATGACAAGATGGGAAACTTGATAAAAAAGGTTCTTCCAAATGAATACAATTCATATACAGACAATGGTTTAGGCTATGAATATCGTTATGATGCAATGGATAGGCTTATAAAAACTACAGATCCAATGCAAAATATTTTTGCAGTAAAGTATAATGTACATGGTAACTTAGTTAAAGAAATAAACCCAAATTACTACGATAGATCTCTAGATGATGGTTTGGGTGTAGAATATGAGTACGATGAAAATGACAGAAGAATAAAAACTATTTATCCAACAGGTGGAGTTTATAGAATAAAATATGATGTATCAGGAAACATAATAAAAACAATAGACCCTGTAAATTATAATAAGGAAACAGATGATGGAAAAGGTACAGAGTATGAATATGATGAAAGAAACAGACTTGTAACTATAAAAGACCCAGAGGGAAATGTATCAAGAAGATTCATTTATGATGAAGAGGATAATGTTGTAAAAGAAATAGATGCTAAAGGATATTTAAGTGCAAATAATGATGAAGAGCGTTATGGAACACTTTATAAATACAATACTACAGGATGGATGCTTGAAAAAAGAGTACCTGTAGAAGAAGATTCAGGAAATATAAAGTATAATGTAACTTTGTATAAGTATGATAGAGCAGGAAACAGAATAGAAGAGAAAATATCGCCTGAATATGTAAATGAAACTGGATATCCAAAGGAATGGAATACTATCAGCTACAGCTATAATAAAAATGGCTTAGTAAATAAGATTACAGACAGTATAGGAGCTGAAATACAGTATACTTATGACTGTCTAGGCAATAGAACTTTAGAAAGAACTAGAATAAATGCTAATACCTATAAAGTAAAAAGATACTATTACAACAGCATAGGCTGGCTGGAAAAAGTAAGCGAAGAGATAAATGAAGGAGACTTAGCAGAAGAGACAAAAGGAAAAACATCAGCTAAAACCCTATATGAATATGATGGAAACGGAAATATAACAAAGGTAACAACTCCAGAAGGCTATGAAAATATAGTAAAATATGATGCAGCAGACAGGCTTGTGAAAATTGTAAAAAGAGATCCAAAGGATGAGGAATCTGAAAGAAGCACCACCTATGAGTACGATAGTGCTGGAAACATCATAAAAGAAACAGATTGTAATGGTTATTCTATTATCTATGAATATGATGCTATGAACAGGCAGACAAAAATCATAGATAAAGAAGGTGGAATAACAAGACTATTCCATGATGCTGCAGGAAATATAATAAAGCATGTAACTCCAGAAAACTATAATGCAGAAGATGATGATGGAAAAGGTACAAGCTATGGTTATGACAGCATGAATCGTCTTGTAGAAGTAAGTAATGCTCTAGGTGTAATTGTGCAGAAAAATAAGTACAACGAAATTGGAGAACTTATAGAAAAATTAGATGCCTCAAAAACTGGTGTAGAGTATAGCTATGACATAGGGGGAAGAGTAAGACATATAATAACTCCAGGGGCAAAGGAAAAAGGAAAGATAAGCCAACAATACAGATATGATGCACTTGGAAATGTTACTTCCATAAAAGATGGAGAAGATAATGAAACTTTCTACAGTCTAGATTTATGGGGAAAAGTAAAAGAAGTACAGAAGGC